>SXHT01000156.1 GCA_005773095.1 Planctomycetaceae bacterium | reverse complement strand
TCGGTCAGCTTTTCTTTGATGAGCGCGTCGGCAGGCAGGTCCCCTTGTCGGATTCTACCCTGGAGGACAATCTCGATGTCTTCCGCTTTCGTGGTGCGAGTCGGAGTCATTCCTTGCGCCTTCTTTGGATCAAAGCAGTAACCGCAGTCTGACCTCCATGATAGCAATTGTCGGGCGAGCATGTGGAGAAATTATCTCGGTGATCACGGTTTTGTCCGCTTTGAGGTCGGAATCGGGCTAAATTCCTGCCGCCAATTTGTTATGATCCAGTTGCTTATAGCCTGACCCATTTGAAGGTTCCTTTGCGGGGACGCCGAAACGCTCGTGCCATGGGAAGAATGAACGAAGTTCGTACGGTGGCGTTCGTGGGCGATTATTTCCCCCGCAAGTGCGGCATCGCGACGTTTACCCAGGATCTGCATCATGCGAGGCTCGAATCGCGCAGGCTCTTTAGCCATGCGTTCAGCCGTTGCCCTCGGCAAGCTTTCTCAGCGGCGCCGACAGTTCCTCGCGAAGTTTACGAAATCGCGGATCGACCGCGGTGCCAAACTGCTCGGCAAAGTCAGCGGGGGAGATGGAGCCGGCCTGATCCTCACGTCGCGGCAGGTGCTCGGCGACGGTAAACGTGTCCGCCAGTTCGGCCAGATGCAGACTGCCCGACAGCACTCCGTAAGCGAACACGATGCCGGCCAGGTCGGCTTGATAAATCGCCGGGCTGAAGTCGCCGAGCCTTGTGGAGTTGCCAAGCTGCAGCGCCAGGCAGGCGCGTTCGGCAGGTTCGGGGCCGATGATCGCCGAGAGTGCTGCTGCCATGAAAAAGTGACGCGCTAGCTCGTGCTTTGCAAAGGCGGTGGGAACGCCCATGATCTCCAGCCGCGACTTGCGCTGCGCCTCCGACTCAATCCGCTCGCATAAGGGGCCGACGAGTCGATGCTCGCGCAGCGATGCCGTGCGGTCGAGGCCGATGCCCAGCGCCAGCAGGAACGCCCGCGGCCCGACGTCGGCGGGCAAGGGGGCGGCGATCTGCGCGGCGCGGCGGACGTAGAACTCGGTCAGTGAATCCCCCAGAAGCTTGGGCAACCGGGCGTTTTGTTCCGCCGCGCTGCCGATACCCATCACAACCAGATTGGCGCCGCGCGCCAAGGGTTCGATGCGCGACTGCTCCAAAAAGCTCACGTACTGGGCCGGCGTCTTGTCGTCTGGATAGGCTTTGGTGATTTCGCCGTACAGCTTGTGCAGCTCCAATTGCGTCGGCAGGTTCATGTCGGCAAAGCGTTTCACGCGGCCGCCACGGAGTGCGTCGCTGACCAGACACATGGCCAACGTATTCAGCGGGTCGAAGCCGACGCGAAAGTTCGCGGCCCGGGCTTGTCGGTCACCCAGCACCGGACGCATGACGGAATCCGGCTCGGGACTGTGCACCGCGCCCAAGAAATGCCCCAGCTCATGGAGCAGCACTTCGAGCCGCTCTGGTTCGTTAATCTGGTGCGACCATTCACGAATGAGCAAGTGCGTATACATGGGCCCACGCGTGCCTCCCAAATGCGTGCGACCCGGCTTGATGCGGTATTGGCTGGTGAAGCCGATCGCCAGCCGTGCCGTGTCGGGGCTCACCTTGCGCTCAAAATCCTGGAGCGACCGTTCAAATTCGGTAATTTCGTCGTCCGAATTCCAAGTGCCCACCGCCACCACATCGAACCGCACGAAGCAGTGCCGTTCGAAGACGGCCGATGCCTCCTTAACGCGATTCCGCAAGCGGCGATCCCAGGTTTCGCGCTTGGCGGCTTCTTCGTCGTCGACCAGCAGCTTGACGGAGATCGTGGCCAGGTTCGGTCCCTGGATCTCAAGGTTCGGCGCGCCGGCGACAAGGTCGCTCTCAAAAATGCTCGATGAAGTTGCATCGCCTCCCAAACCGATGCGCACCAGATCGATGCGATTGGGCGGATCCGGGCCGAAAAAGTAAATCGCGTTCGGATCGATCGTATAGAAGGGCCGGCTGCTTCCGCTGAAGCGGATCGTCTGGCTCGTGGAAGAGCGAATCGGCAAGACCTCGCCCGATGCGAGCTTTCGGGCTTCGTTTCCGATTCGGAACGAAACGGTTTCCAGCGTGCGATTGGCGAGCACGATCGTGCCGGCATTTGTGGCGAATGGTGCCAAAGCGGCGATCAAAACGACGCAGGCAACGATTCCGATGCAATTGCCGTTCGGCCTCGAGCTCAGGCCCGAACCGCGGATTCGCGACAGATAGCGACATAAAACCATAGCAAGATTATAGCCCAAGCCTTGGCGCGCTGTTGGCAATGAAGGTACGTTGAGATGATGGTTGTCACCAATCCCCCACCCGAACTGGCGTTGTTTCCGGCGCTGATTCAATTGCCCGTGCAATGGGGCGATCAGGATGCCTTTGGCCACGTCAATAATATCGTCTATTTCCGCTGGTTTGAGTCGTCCCGAATCGCCTACCTGGAACGCATCGGTCTGGGAGGCAAGCAGGCCGGCGGACTGGCCTCCGTCGAGAACGTGGGGCCCATTTTGGCGGCGATCGGCTGCAATTATCGCCGCCAGATCAAATATCCGGATACGGTCATCGTTGGCGCTCGCATTACAAGAATTGGTCGCAGCAGCATGACGATGTCGCACATGGTCTGGAGCAGCACCCATCAGGCCGTCGCGGCCGACGGTGAATCGACGGTGGTGGTGTTCGATTACGCGGCCAATCAGCCCAAGCGGGTGCCGGATCTGTATCGAGCATTGATCGAAAAGCTGGAAGGGCGGAAGTTGGAGCCGGCGTAGAGGGATCAGGACCCTGTTTACAGCCCATCGCTTCGGTCTCACAATGGTTGTTTTGGCAACCACCAAGGAAAGGGCATCCGGCACGTCATGGCCAGGCAATACGCGCATCCAGAAGTGCTGGTCACCACCGCTTGGGTGGCGGAGCACCAACACGACCCCAACCTGCGAATCGTCGAGTCCGACGAAGACGTGCTGTTGTACAACGTGGGCCATGTGCCGGGAGCGGTCAAGGTCGACTGGCAGACCGACTTGCAGGACCGGCTCGTACGCGACTACATCAACCGCGAACACTTTGGCGAACTCTGCGCATCGAAGGGCATCTCGAACGATACGACCGTCGTCTTCTACGGCGACAAGAACAATTGGTGGGCCTGCTACGCTTTTTGGGTTTTCAAACTGTACGGCCACGAGAAATGCCTGATTATGGACGGCGGCCGTAAACGTTGGGAACTCGATGGCCGTGAATGGTCGAAGGAGCCAGAACCCAGCCACCCCCGAAGCAACTATGAAGCCCGGCAGCCGGATCGAGCGATCCGTGCCTTCCGCGATGAGGTCCTCAAACATCAAAGGCTAGGCCGACCGCTCGTCGACGTTCGATCATCGGGGGAGTACACCGGCGAGTTTTTGCACATGCCGGACTATCCCCAAGAGGGTGCGCTGCGCGGAGGCCATATTCCAGGGGCCGTCAGCATTCCCTGGGCGAAAGCGGCGAACGAAGATGGCACCTTCAAGAGCGCTAGGGAACTCGAGGCGCTGTACATCAAGGAGAACAAGCTCAAGCGGGGAGCCGCAACGATCGCCTATTGCCGCATCGGAGAACGATCGAGCCACACCTGGTTTGTGCTCACGTACCTGCTCGGCTTCAAGAAGGTGAAAAATTACGACGGCAGTTGGACCGAGTGGGGCAACACCGTGGGCGTGCCGATCGCGAAAGGACTAAACCCTTTGGGCGACGATGGGTGATGGATGCACGATGACGGATTGGCCTCATCTGGCGTGCTTCCTCCCTTATCGTCGACGACAATGTCCCCAGACACGCTTCCAGCCCGTATCGAAACCCTGGCCGCCGAGTTTGCGCAACTCGAGCCCCGCGAGCGTTTGGAATTGCTGCTGGAATACGCCGACAATTTGCCCCCCCTCCCCGAGAAATACGAGAGCGAGCGGCAGGCGGGGGCGCATCGGGTTCACGAATGTCAGACACCCACGTTTCTTTGGGTCGAGCTAGCAGAGGGCCGCGTTCAGGTGCACGCATGGGTTGCGCCCGAAGCGCCGACGGTCAAAGGTTTCGTCGGAATTGCGCGTGAGCTGTTCTCGGGGCTGACGCCTCAAGCGATCAGCGACATCGATGCCAACCTTGTGCAGCGCCTCGGTCTCGCCAAAGCGCTTGGCATGATGCGCTTGCGTGGCCTCAGCGCGGTCCTGTTCCACATTCGAAAACAGATCCAATCGCTGGTTGATCATGGCAGGGCTCCTTGAGCTGACGTCGTCACCACGGATGGGCGGGCGCATCAAGTCCGATCTTCTCGAAAGCAGCATTTTTTTCGCGCAATCGGTCTCGATCATTTGTCGGCCTTCTGATAAAATACAGATCGCTACGGCAAGGCAGCTTGGGTATCACGTCTGGTTGCGTCTTTTCTTTTCGATCGCGGCGCACTGATTGGTTCGGTTCGCATCCTTCATTTTTTCAGGGCCGGCAAGTCGGCTGCGCGCGCGGGCATTCAACAGGGAGTTGCACTTATGCAAGCGTATCCAAAGGTCCAAGAGTCTCTGGAGTTACTCAAGAATGTTGGCTGGGCGATGGGGGACGTATGCGTCGAGCATCCCAACGGCCGAGTTTGGATTGTCACCGGACAGCGCGGCAAGCATTGGATCATCGCCCGCGCCCCAAGTCAGGCGGCCGCCTGGTGGCTGGCCTGGAGGCAAGCTGCCGCACTGGCTCGCAGTCGTCGAGGAACCAAGAAGGCTGACGTCGAATGAAGCTGGAACGACGACGGCCTGCTTCGCTGGGGCCGAGCGGACATTCCACGCCAAATACCGGCTGCGCTCTAGCGGCTGCTGATGGTCGGCAGCGGCAGGCTGCTGATCCAGGCGCTGAGCACCTGGATGGCCTGATGATCGGCCATCGAGGTCGCCAATTGCGGCATCTGGCCAGAGCCGCGAATCTTGAGGCGGTGCAACAGCACGCTACGATCCGGCGCGCCGGGGGCAATCAGCCTGGCCCCCTCAATGCCGAAGGTCTGATGGCTCGGTTTCTCGTCGAGCAAGTTCATCTTCGCTAGCGGCGTGTCCATGTGCAGGTTTATCTTGGCGTTGCCTCCGCCTGCTTCCACATGGCAATGGGCGCAGTTGCTGTGCAAGTACGAACGAGCCCGCGCCGCCAGCGGCACTGCGGCGTCGTGCGGATCGGCGATTTTTGGCAAATGCACGGGATCGCGGTACAACAGGGGTGAAATCTGCGGCGCCTGACGCTGGTCGCGAATCTTGAGCAATTTGTCCACGTGCGCATCCGCTTCCGCCGCAATCGCCTTTTCCCAGTCCGCATCATCCGGCACGGCGCCAGGATCCCGGCGATTCTTCTCAATGAATTCGTTGCGGAGGTATGGGTAGTTCTCGCCCCCCCAGGCCACGCGAAACATTCCCAGATGTTCAAGCGTGCGCAATTGGTTGTCGACCATGCCATCGTAATCGTGGTCGCGGTTCATCTGCGCCGTCTGCAAGCCAAGCACATAATTGGCCGCGCGGCTATGGCACACCATGCACTCCGTTCGGCTCGGATAATGCCAGATTTGAGTCCGCACACCCCCCGGGGCATTTGTGTCCCGAATTTCGAACGGCGCGTCGGCGCCGGCGGCTTCCACTAACTCGGCATCCGTCTGCTCGGCGTTCCAGCGATACGAATAGCCCACCCATTCATTCTGCTCCCGCAGGATGAACCTGGTTTCAACCCAGCGGCGCGATGACGGATCCCCCGTCAGCGCTTCGAGTGCAAAGCTCTTCACAATCACGGTTTCATTGGGAAATGTCCAGCCGTTGCTGCCAGCATAGTCGATCCGCATGTCCTGGCCTTCTTTGTGCGGAATGGCCAGGTAACGCTCCTTGTAGCTGCCATCGGACCAAAGGGGCGAATTGACCGAATAGGGAATCACGCCGTCGGCCATTTTGTGCCTGGCGACATCTTGGAACAGACCCGACTCGCTCAATTTTCGTGGGAACGCCTGCTTCGGCGCGACGGGCGGCGTTGGTACAAGTCGATAGATCGCTCTGCCGCTGTGATCCAGAATCCACACGTCCCCCTCGTTGCCTTCGGCAAAGCCAGTGATCATCAATGGCGTGTCAGCGATTTCCTTGTGCCAGGTGACCGCTATACCATCGTGCTTGATCGCCCAGATTTTTCCCGTGGAGTAGTCGCCGTAAAGGTAGGCGCCCACGAGTTCGCTGAGCCCTGCGTTATCACCGCGATACACAATGCCACCGGTGAGCGAGCGCGCTTCACTGTGCGGATGCTCCGCTATCGGTTTGCTGATGGGGTGCGGGCCGCGTTTGCGGCTGGCGTAAAACTCGTGGCCGCCTTCCATCACGCTCCAGCCGTAGTTGGCGCCACACTCAACCAGATACACCTGCTCCCACAAATCCTGGCCGTTCTGTCCAATCCATACCTGCCCCGTCTTGCGGTCGACCGCGATCCGCCAAGGATTTCGGAAGCCGTAAGCCCAGGTCTCTGGTCGCACATCCTGCTTTCCTAAAAACGGATTGTCCTCCGGCACGCGATAGGTCTTGCCTGCGTCTGGAAAGTCCACGTCGATGCGAAGCAGCTTGGCGGTCAGATGCGAGAGGTCCTGGCCGCGCAAGTTCGTGTCCGAATCGTTCGTGCCGTCCCCCGTGGTGACGTACATCATGCCATCATTGCCGAAGGCGATTGCCGCTCCGTTATGGCCATCCGATTCCCACTCGATGATCACGGTGGCTGAAGCCGGGTCGAAGTTTCCCGAAGCCGGATCAACGTAGTAGCGCGTCACCCGCGAACGCTTCGGCCCGCCGTACGATCCGTTACTGCCAATGTACACGTAACCATTCTTGCCAAATCCCGGATGAAAACAAATGTCGTACAGCACTTCATCGCCGCTGGGAGCTGCGAGCGTTTCTAACGAATCGCTGTCCGGAAGGTTGCGAAAACGAGCGAGAGTCGCCGGTCCGTAGGCAAAAAGTTGCGTGACGATCCAAATCCAATCGCTCTGCGGCTGCTTGCCGATTGCGACCGGATTGTTGATCGGCAGCTTCTTGAAAATGCGCTCGGCCGTGTACGGCAACGGCGGATCGGGCGAGCCCAGCACCCGGGACGAGGTGAGCTGCGCCAGCTTCTCGATGCCGAACGGTCGGGCCGCTGCATGCCTCGGTGAATCTTGCGGGCCGACAAACCGGATCGGTGCGTAGTCCTCCCAGTAATGGAAATCCGGATGAGGATTCGTTTTCAACGGAGCACAAGAGGATAAGCATGGCCCTTCGAAGTCGACCGAGTAGTCGTACCGGCAGAGCGCGAACTTCCACCGCTCGCCGACGACGGGCCTGCCCCCCGTTCGCGAGAAATCTTTCCAAGACAGTCGACCCTCGACCGTCCAACCTTGGTCATGGTCATGCCATTGATTAAGACTTCCGTTGAGCACGACTTCGGTCTTGAAATCAAAATCGCCATCCCCCTTGAAGCGATCGAACCCCCCTGCCCCGCGGCGCGGCATGAACGCGTCCAGCGTCGTATTGGCGGCATTGACCTGAAACTCGTAATACCCCGGCTTGTCGTCCGCCGGTTTGAAAAACAGCTCGAACACGTCGTTGTTCCAAGTCGATCCGTCGTGCTGGGTGACATCCGCATACAGGTCCGAATCATCCATCTCCGCGAAAAAGTACACATGCTCGCGGTCCCACAGCATTTTGGCGCGCGTCGCCGTTTTGGGTTTGGTCTGCCCATCGCGGGCCCAAGCCATGCCGAAGTCGTTCACAGGTTTGGCAACCTTCCAGGCAGCTTCCGCAGCTTTGCCGTCGATCTCGATAGGACCTTCGGTGAAATAACACGTATAGTCGTCGGGCGGAGCCTCGGCAGGCGGCGCGCTGGACGTGCCGGCAGGCGGCGCGCTGGATGTGCCGGCAGGTGGCGCGCTGGACGTGCCCGCAGGCGGCGCGACAGGTTTCGCCGGCGGCGCGTTCGACGCGGGAGTCTCGACGGCAGCGGGTTTGGGCGTGGATGGCCTGGCCGCCGCAGCGCGACCGCCCCCCCGGCGTCGCTGGGCGCTGGCGCTGTCCACCATCACACAAACAACCAGGCAAATCGCCAAAAGAAGACGAAGGTAGATCATTGCGGGCCTGCGGATGGGTTCGGGGTCACCGTTCACGCGCTGGGGACGGTCTCATTCTCCTGGCAAATTCAAGAAAGGTGTGTTGTTCTGTTCGCTGGTTGCCCAGCTTGGTTCTCGAGAAAATGTGCTCGTACTCCCTCACTCTAGGACTTGATCGTAGCCTCGCGACGATTGTTAGCAACGCCCGATACCAACCCGAAGCGTAAGCGAGGGAATCGCGTCATTCCCCTCGCAAACGCGTTGGGTTGACGCGTAATGTTCCGATCAAGGCCTCTCTTCATCATCCTTCCAAAAAGCCCAAGGTCAACCAATCAATCTCTCCGCGCGCCCCGGGGACTAGCTCATTTTCCTGGCGATTTCGAGAGAGGTGTGTCGTCCCGTTTGGTGGTTGTCGAACGTGTTTCCCGGGAAAATGTGCCTGTCTCCCTCGTATTGCCCGTGAATGCTCACTCTCGGGGAATAATCTTCTCGGCCCGTGGATCCCATAGGTATGGAGGGATGGTCCCCTGCCGCTAACACAATGTTTTGGGAGAAATTGCGATGAGGAAATTAGGAATCTGCTTGACGTTGCTGGGTCTCGGCATTTTTGTGGGTTGCGAACCGGCTGCCAAGCCCGTTCCCGCGCCGATGCCGGCTGCCGAAACGCGTTCGGAGGAGGCGCTCGACAGCGTTGGCGACGCGGCCGACAGGGTTGGCGACGCGGTCGACAGGGTTGGCGACGCGGTCGACAGGGCGGGCGATGCCGCCGGTGAAGCCGTGGACACCGCCACGGAGGCCGCAAAGGATGCGATTGGCACCGCCAAGGAAGCGACGGAGACCGCGACGGAAGCCGCCGAAGACGCGATCGAGGAAGCCGCCGATTCTATTAAGGAAGGTGCCGAAGAAGTCAAGGACGCGGTGAGCGACGAGAAATAAATCTGGTCACCGCCAGGTTCGCGCGATTCACCAACGGGAGACGCCCCACAGGGCGTCTCCCGTTTTCGTTCTGCCGCGGTAACCGTTCAGGGGCCAGGGACTGGCTCCATTTCCTGTCGGACTTCTCCGCAGCAATTCACGCCGAGCGGCAAATCATGCAGCGGCCGCAAGAGCTTCCGACAAGAGATCGGCAAGCTCGTTCAGGCAATCATCGAAGCATTGATCGACTTCCGCCAGGCTGGCACGGACGTGCGATGCGCGATCGATGGCAAAGGCACGCGGAGTTTGGCTGATCGCCTGTGTGGCAATCGATTGGCGACCGGCTTGGGCATGGATCATGTCGATCGCACCGTTGCCAGCGACGCTTGCCAGCCGCGGCGCCGATGCCTGCAGGTTCGTGCCGGCCAACCGAACGCCCAACGCGACGTCGAGGCTGGTTGAAGCGCCAGCCACATCGCTGGCGGCGACGCCGGCTCTCGTCACGGCGCCAGTAATGCGGAAGTTGAACGGGTTCTCGTCGGCATCGTTGCTGGTGATCGACGCCCAGCCGCCGTAGCTGCCCCGATTGTTCGTGAGGTTGACGACAAACGTTGTCGATTCGCCCGCCGAGAGCAGCGTGTCGCCAAAGCCCTGCACCAACCTGAAACCTTTGGGCAAATGCCTGTCTTTGATCTGCACAAGCGAGAGGCTGGCGTCGCCGTCGTTTCTGACGGTAAAGGTTTTGCTGACGGTCACACCTTTGCGCACGGTGCCGAAGCTGATCGCAGCTGTGTCGTCGGCGATGTTCGCTCCATTTTCGAGCACCGTGATCTCGGGGCCGGTGGGCGTGCTGTCGCCACCGCCGCCGCCACTCGTGTTGCCGCCGCCACTCGTGTTGCCGCCGCCACTCGTGTCGCCGCCACCGCCGGAATCGCCGCCACCCGTGGTGCCAGTCGGAACCGTGCCCACCAGGGTGTACTTGCCGACATGGCCATACACGCCGGTGGAGCGCACGACCAAGAAGTAGTCGCCCGCCGACAGGTTGGCGGAGATGGTGGCGGAAAGTGACGTGCTGGGCGCCGCCGACGTCAGCAAAGAACCGTCGGCGCGGCGCAGTTCCAAAATCACATCAAGATTGGCCCCAAACGAGGAGTTTGTGGCGGAGATATTGACCGGGCCGCCCGTGGTGGAGAACCGATAATAGTCAAGGTCGTTGTTGCGGCCGATGACGCCCGATCCGGCAACGCTTGTGCCGTTGATCCCAAGCGAGGCGCTGCTTGAGGTGTTGTCACCCGCTTCGTCAGTGCGATATCCGAAGGCATTGCTGCCGCCGGCGAGGATCGCCATGTCGTCTTGCAACGAGTTGGAGCCAAGATTGTTTGGCCCATTGTACCAGGTGGTTACCGATGCGTAGTAGCCGACGCCCATGATGGGCGCCCAATTGGCGCTGCCGGTGGAGTATTCGGCCGTCTTGCCTCCGCTGGCGTTGTACGTGCTTTGATGCCAGAGGCCGAACAGGTGCCCCGCCTCGTGCGTAGCGGCTTCCGCCACGTAACGGGCGACGCCGTTGGCCAGGGCGTCGGAAAACACAAAGCCCACGTTGGAAGCGCTATTGTAAAAGCCGCCCACGTAAGCCACACCACCCGCCGCGTCGCCAAACCAATCGTCGTAGTTGCCGCCGATGGCGATCTTGGCCACGCGACCGTTGGTCAAATGACCGGGATCGACCGTCGTGACATTAATATTGAACGGCGCATAGTCCTCCGCCACGCGGGTCCAGATTTCAAGAATGCTGTTGAGCTCGGAGGTGCTGAAGCTGCCCTGATTGCCGTCGTAATCGTAGGGGGGAGTGTACACCGCGGAAGACTCCCAACCGGTGGTGTATCCACCGTCGAAGTCGAGGAACAGCGTGAACTGCGAATCGGGCAGACTGCTCAGCAGCGGCAGCGCGCCTAGCGCGTTTTGCGCAAGGTCCGACGCCGTCGCTTCGGCCCGCATCTCGGGCGCGAAGGCAATCGTGCCGGAGCAGATCGGACATCCGCATCCGCCGCCGTGGCTGAGCAGACCTTCGCGATCGTCGAATTCATTGGGCGAAACGCTAAAGAGTTTACGGTCTTCGAGCGGTTCGATGGTGAGGCGACGCGCGGAAGTGCGCGCAGCCACGCGGCTGAGGATAGGTAGAGAGAACATGGTTGCAATCTTTTCCGACGGCGAAGGTGAGACGCAGTGAATCTGGCCGTCGGGGCGGCAAACTCACCAGAAGACTAGTAGACATGATCGAACAAGATGTGGCAACCAAACCCTAGTGCGCCAGCGGGAGAAGTCAATTCGCTTTCCGGTGGGGCTGCGTCTTCGGTTGCAGACAGGCACTTCCGTTGCCAAAACGCAACGCCCCTTGTGTTATTACGCACGGTAATTGACAATGGTTCCCGCAAAATCGTGTCAAAACGGGACGGCGGGACGATTCGCATGCGCCCCGCGCTCCCACGGCCCCATCCTCCCGCCTCCCACTCGTACCACGGGCTACTC
>SXHT01000155.1 GCA_005773095.1 Planctomycetaceae bacterium | reverse complement strand
TCGGGAGAGGCTGCCCGCTGGGAGCATCCCACACTGGGGCCGATGATTCAACTTGGAAAATCCGCGCGCGCGAAGCCGGCCGAGGAGGCAGCGGACAACGTCGCCTGGGAGTCCTATCCATTGCCGATCAGCGAACTCGGTCAGCCGCACATTTTGGAATTGGAATATCCAAGCGACGTGCCGCAAGCTCTGGGCATCAGCATCGTCGAACCGAACGCGGCGGGAGCGGTCATGCCGATCGGACTCGACTCGGGAGTGTACGTCGTCGACGAACAGGCCGACGAACCGCCCGTGATCCTCAAGCACCGCCTGATCTTCTGGCCGCGGACCAAGTCTCCGCTGCTTTTGGCCACCAACCGTGGCGAAGGCGCACCCGCTGTGTATGGCAAAATACGTGTCTTGAGCCTGGCGCCGCCCGTGCAGTTCGGAATGCTGGGTTTGGCGCAAAAATCATCCGGTCACTTGCCACGGGCACTTGGTGCTGGGGGCGGTTCTTCGGATTCCGAGCTCGCATCGAGAGGCCGGCTGTACGCAGGGTATCTCGATCGCCCGCTGTTTGTCGAGAACTTCTCGGCGCCGGAGTCGATGGATCAATACAACAAGCGCAGTCTCGACTGCTGGGTGACTTTCTATCTGGGATCGCAGCGCCTCGTCGAGTATTTGAATCATGTGGGCTACAACGGATTGGTCATGTCGGTGCTGGCCGATGGCAGCACGATCTATCCGTCGACTCGTTTGGAATCGACGCCCAAGCACGATACCGGAGTGTTCTACGCTACCGGTCAAGACCCCGTGCAGAAGGACGTGTTGGAATTGGTGTTCCGAGTGTTCGATCGCGAGGGGCTGACGCTAATTCCGGCTGGGGAGTTTGGCGCGCCGCTGGCGGAGTTGGAAAAGCTCAAGCGGCAGGGGCCGGCCGAAGCGGTCGGGGTAACGGTCATCGGCGCTGATGGACGGAGCTGGGTTGATCGAAACGCCCCCGAACAAGGATTGGCCCCCTACTACAACCCGCTTCACCCGCGCGTGCAAGAGGCGATGCTGGGCGTGGTGCGCGAACTGGCGGAGCGTTACCGGCAGCATCCATCGTTCGGCGGCCTGGCCGTGCAGCTTACGGCCAACGGATTCGCCCAATTGCCAGGCGCCGATTGGGGCTACGACGACGACACGGTGTCGCGGTTCGCCACCGACGCGAGTCTCGACCGCGAGGATCGTCAGCGGTTGATTGCTCACAATGACCGGCGGTTCGCCGTCCGCGCGGGGTTGCTGCGTGGCAAGCTCAAACAGGTCTGGCTGGAATGGCGGGCCGAGCAGCTTGCTGCGCTCCACCGTCGCATGCAGGGAGTTGTCAACGGCGAACTGCTGCTGTTGGGCGGATCGCTCTTTGAAAGCCCGACGGCGCAGCGCGGCTTGCAACCCGCGCTGCCGCGCCGCAGCGGAATCGATGACGTCTTGCTGGAGTTCGGTCTGCGTCCGCGGTTGTACAACGCAGGCTCGGGGATAACGCTAGTTCGACCGTACCGGATTGGTTTACCGGATGTTACCGGCCCGCGCGGCGTCGAGACCGAACTCAATGTCTCACCCGACGTCGATCAATTGTTCAGCTCGTCGGGTGGCGACGCGGCCGCGCTGATGTACCACAGCCCGATTCGTACGCGGCTCGAGTCGTTCGACGAGCAGAGTCCCTTCGGCAAGGCGAACACGTACACCTGGCTCGTCTCGCAGTTCTCGCCGTCGGGCAGTTACAACCGACGGCGGTTTGTGCATAGCGTCGCGGTGCAGGATGTCCAGTCGATCTTCGACGGCGGATGGCTGCTCCCCTTGGGGCAAGAAAACGCCCTGGCCGATTTCATTCGCACCTATCGCCAGCTTCCGGCTCGGCCGTTTGTCGCGCTGGAAGAATCGAGCGAACCGGTGACGATTCGTACGCTCGCCGGTGAAGGCCAAACGCAGGTGTATTTTGCCAATGATTCGCCCTGGCGCGTACAGGTCAAACTGAACGTCGAGGCGTCGCCGCAAGTCCAGCTGGAGCGGATCGGTCCCGTACGCAAATTGCCGCCGCTGGTGCATGAGGCCGGGGAGGGAACCACCTGGACGATCGAGCTGCAACCCTACGATCTTGTGGCCGCGAAGTTCACCGCCGAGAAGGTGCGCTTGACGCGGCCCCGCGTCTCGCTGGATCCGTCGGTGCAAGACGCACTTGCCAGGCGGATTGGTGATCTAAGTACGCGCGTCGCGGCACTCGTCAATCCCACCCCCTTGCCAGTGCTGGAAAATCCCGGCTTCGAAGCGGCGCCGGTGGGGGACAAGATTCCGGGATGGACCGTGGACAGGGCCGCCAACTCCGCCGCCGAGATTGTTGCCCACGAACATTATCACGGCAAGCAGTCGTTGCGGCTCTCTTCCCGCTCGGCACGCACGAGCGTCCGAAGCGCCGTGATCGATCCGCCTGCAACGGGCCGGCTGAGCGTGGCGCTGTGGCTCAAGACTGCCGACAAGACGCGGCAGCCCAAGGTGCGATTGGCGGTCGAGGGGCGGATCGAGGGCGCCGACTACTATCGCTTCGCCGCGGTTGGCGGCGACAACCCTGCTCAAACTCCGCTCGGGGAGGATTGGGCGCAATACATCTATCAGGTTGACGATCTACCGAGCAAAGGAGCTGCGGAACTGCGCGTGCGTTTCGATCTGATGGCCGCCGGTGAAGTTTGGATCGACGACGTGCAGGTGTTCGATCTGGGCTTTGCCGAAAACGAGCGGGTGGAGCTGTCAAAGCTCGTTTCGCTGGCCGAATATAAGCGCAGCGTCGGACAATACTCCGGCTGCCTGCGTTTGCTCGACAGCTACTGGCCGCAATTCCTGGTCAAACACGTTCCGCTCACACAAGGTCCCGGCCCCGTCGCCCGCCGCCCCGTGCCACAACGCCAACCGGTGCCCCCCGCCGAGTCCCCGAAGCCTCCGGGCATGTTCAACCGTTTCAAGAGCTTCGTGCCGCGATTTGGTGGTGGATGATCGCGGAGGATTCGCTTCTCTCGGTGTCGCACTTCAAGTATCGTTAAGCCCATGTGGATTACCTGGGGCGAGCTTTATGTGCTGAGCGAATGGGTGATTCGCATCATCATGCTGGTGTATGTTCCGCAGCGGCGCACTCCGGCCGCGGCGCGGGCCTGGCTGCTCTTGATTTTCATCGTGCCCTGGCTGGGATTGGTGCTGTATATGTCGCTGGGGCGGGCGTATTTGCCGCGGCGGAGGGTCGAGCAGCAGCAGATGATCGCCCGGCTGGTGCGCACGCGTGGCTACGAACTCCTGGCGGCAAATATCGGCGTTCCCCTGCTCCCCGATTATTTCCGGCAGGCCATCACACTGGCCACCAATCTTGGCGATTTTCCGATCACCAGCGGCAATCAGATCGAGTTGGTGACCGATTATCAACAAGCCATCGACCGGCTGATCGGCGATATCCGCGCAGCCGAGCATCATGTGCATCTGCTGTACTACATCTTTGCCGATGATCAGACGGGTCAACTTGTGATCGCTGCGCTCACCGACGCTGTCGCGCGCGGCGTCAAATGTCGGGTGCTGGTGGACAGTCTTGGTTCGCGCCCCTGGTTGTCACGCGTGGAGGCATCCATGCGCGCAAAGGGCATCGAGGTGACGCCGCTCCTGCCCGTCCGCATTCTGCGATTTCACCGAGAAGCCCCGCGGCTGGATCTGCGCAACCATCGCAAGATCGCCGTCATCGATGGGCAAATTGCTTACGTCGGATCGCAGAATCTCGTCGACGCCGACTTCAAGCGGGGCTTCGTCTATAAAGAACTGGTCGCTCGTATCATGGGTCCTGTGGTGCTGGAACTGCAGGCGGTGCTGCTGACCGATCGTTACCTCGAAGGTGAACAAAACGTCGAAGAGCCTTCGTTCTTCCCCGAACACAAGCAACTGGGTTCCTCCTTCGCACAAGCCTTGCCAAGCGGGCCGGGCTATGCCCAGGCGAACAATCAGCGGTTGATCGTGGCGCTATTACACGCGGCGCAGAAGCGGGTCGTGATCACCACGCCCTATTTCGTGCCAGACGAGGCGCTGATGCAGGCGATGCAAACGGCCGTCCTGCGAGGCGTTCACGTGCATCTGGTCGTGTCGAAAAAAGCGGATCAAGTGCTGGTTGGCTTCGGACAGCGCGCCTACTACGATGTGCTGCTGGAGTCGGGCGTGACGATTCACCAGTATCGCGAGGGCTTGCTGCATTCCAAGCACGTGAGCTTCGACGACGCCGTGGCGGTCATCGGTTCGAGCAACCTCGATATTCGCTCGTTCAATCTCAACGCCGAAATCAGCCTGATTGTCTATGACCCGGTCGTCGTGGCCGAGCTCAAGGCCGAACAGGACCGCAATCTGGCCGACAGCGACGTGCTTTCGATCGAAGAGTGGCGCCAGCGGCCCTTCATCGTCCGCGTGTTGCAGAATCTTGCCAAGCTCTTCGATTCGCTGCTGTAAACGGGGGCCGGGTCGCGCGAGTCCGGCTGCCCCGGGCAATTCTTGCTGCCCGAGTCGCGCCGGCGACAAGGGGGTACGCCTGAAGGTCACCCATTACGGAAGTCGTTTGGCCGCTGGATCTGCACGCATACCCTCTTGTGCCTTCGGTAGTGAGACAGCAATTGCTGTCCCGGCTACCCGCCGGGTCCCGCCGGCTGCTGTTGCGTGATGCAATGAAAGGCGCCGAGTCCCCAAAATAAATCGACGGCGTAGATACCGACGATTTCGCGGCCCGGGAATAGTTCTTCCAGCTTGCCGAGCACGATCCGGTCGGTGGGTTGGTCGAAGATGGGAACAATCGCAACTCCGTTGGCAATGTAAAAGTTCAGGTAGCTGGCCGGAAGGCGCTGGTCTTGATGGTAGAGCGGTTCGGGCATGGGTAGGGGGATCACATTCAACTTGTGCCCCGCCGCGTCGGTCATCTGCCGCAGGCGGGTCAGGTTATCGTTCAGCGGTTCGTGGTTGGGATCGCGGGTGTTTTCTTCGATCGCACAGACCACTGTTCGCGGGGCAGTGAAGCGGGCCAACTCGTCGATGTGGCCATCGGTATCGTCCCCTTCGATGCCCCGACCGAGCCAGAGCACCTTGCGGGCACCGCAGTAATCGGCCAGGTATTGTTCGACTTCGGATCGCGAAAGATGCGGGTTGCGGTTCGGATTCAG
>SXHT01000154.1 GCA_005773095.1 Planctomycetaceae bacterium | reverse complement strand
TTTTGACCGAGAGGTTGTCCGCCGCTCGGTGCGTCCAGAGTAACATTTCCAGATGCGAGTGTAGACCATGTTCGAACTTGATCGTCGTGTGTTCTTGCGGAGCGCGCTCGGTTCTGCCGCCGCCACCTCGGTTTGGTTGCCGTTGTTCGGAGCCGACGAGGCGAACGACTCGAAGAAAGACTCGGAGTTCGATCCAGATACATTGTTCCTAACCTGGCAGCGCGATCCCACCACCACGATGACGGTGCAGTGGGTTGGAAAGGATGACGTCCTCAACGAGCGAGGTGTCTCGTTTGTCGCGCACGGTGAACAGGTCTGGCGGTCGGTTGTGCCGCGAAAGCGTCCCTATCCGCGCAGCAAAAAACGACATGCGTTTCGTGCGGAATTGACGGGGCTTGTGCCGGGCACTGAGTATCGCTTTCAGATCGGCAAGTCGTCGCCCACCTATCGTTTTCGCACGATGCCGGCGAAACTTACCGACTCGTTCCAGTTTGTCTCAGGCGGCGATTGTGGCATCAACCATAACGCCATCGCCACGAACAAGCTTGCCGCTAAGCAAGACCCGATGTTTGCGCTCATCTGTGGAGATTTAGGATACGACGATGGCCACGACGCGGGGATCAGTCTGGCATTCCTGAAAAACTATCGCAAGCACATGATCGACAGCGGCGGACGCTTGATTCCGTTGGTGGTTGGCATCGGCAATCATGAAGTTCGTGGAGGCTACAACCAACCTCGTACGAGCGGGCCATTCTTTTTTGCATTGCACGATGGTTTGTATTCCGAGCGAAGCTACGCCACGCTCGATTTTGGGGATTATTTGAGCCTGGTAATCCTCGACACCGGACACGTGGAGCCCATCGAAGGCGAACAGACCGCGTGGCTCGACAAAACGCTGGCGGAGCGCACCGAGCGACCGCACCTGATCGTGGCCAACCACGTGCCCGCGTATCCCTCGCATCGCGAGTACGATGCCGAGAATATTCGCGGCACCGGCGCCGGCAATCGCAAACACTGGGCGCCGCTGTTTCAGAAGCACAACGTCGATCTGGTCCTGGAGCATCACGACCACACCTTCAAGCGCAGCCATCCCATGCTCGATGGTGTGATCAACAAGAACGGCATCATCTATCTCGGCGACGGTTCGTGGGGAATGTTGCGACCGCCGATCCCGCTCGAAAAACGTCCGTATCTCGCCGCGGCGAGCATGGACTACCACCTGACGTTGCACCGTCTGGAAGCGGACCGCCAGATTCACACCGCCATCGCCAAGGATGGCCGCGTCGTCGATACCTGCACGACTCAAAAGCGTCCGCACAGAGCCATCGGCCGCGGAGCACCGTCGTGACTTTGCGGAAAATGAAGAATCGCCCCCAGCGCAACCAGCGATCGCGACTTTATGGGAGCCGTAGCGCCTTGAGCGTGTTGGTGTCGCGCGCAAAAAGCACGCCGTTCGCTAGGGCCGGCAGCGGCTGGGCGGTGGCTGCCAGAACCCGGGCCTTGGCAAGTTCGATGTACTTCTCCGACGACGGCCTGGCGAGGATCAGTGTGCCGTCGATTTTCAGGATCAGCAGTTTGCCGTCGGCCAGAAGCAGATTTCCCGGCCCAAAACCTTCCTCCGTCCAAAACACTTTACGAGTTCGCGGGTCGAAAGCGCGTAGCCGCGCGATGCCTGCATCCTGCCGACCATCAATGCCGTAAAACACCCCTTCGTGTTCGACGCAGGTGGTGTATTGGCTCGACATGACTTCGTCGCTCTCCCAGACTTCCTCCGCCTTGTCCGTGGAAGGCTTTAACCAACGCGCGCCGACTCCATAACTCGCCGAAAGAAATAAATGGCCGTCCACCGCGATCGGTGTGGCAGCGTTGACCGCTGGCCCGCGCATGCCAAACGGATAGCGCCATCGCACCTTTCCATTGGCTGGATCGACCGCGACGGTATTCAAGCGCGCCGCGAAGATGATCTGGCGCTGCCCGTTGACAGAGAGCAACGTCGGCGACGAATAGCTGGCGGCTTCGCTGGTCGATTGCCAGAGCGTTGCGCCATCGGCACGCGAGAAGGCAACCATCCCGGCGCCTTCGCCTCCGACATTCATGATCAGCTTGTCGCCGTCGACGATTGGCGTGCTGCCGGCGCCGAAATAACCTTCGGGAGCCGCGAACTCGCGAAATGCATCGCGGCTCCACAGTTTGCTGCCAGCTTTCAGCGAAACGCAATGCAGATCGCCCTGCGCGCCGACAAGGTAAACGTGATCTTGATGCACAAGCGGCACGCAGCGAGGTCCGTCGTCAGGTGCGATTGTGCTGGCGTAACTGGTCGGAAAAGCCACCTTCCACAAAGGTCGACCGCTGGCCGCGTCGAGCCCCTCGGCATGTGAATGGTCGTCCAAACGATGCCACACAACCAGCGTTCCAGCCGCCACCGCCACGCCGGCATAGCCGCTGCCAATGGAGCGCTGCCAGACGACTTTCGGCCCGGCGGCCGGCCAGTGGTCCGACAACCGCTCGCCGTCTGCCTTGCCGTTACGATGCGGACCGAGAATCTGCGGCCAATCCCCTGCCAAGGCAGCTCCCGCGATCAGCACAATCGCGCAAGGCAAGCTCCACGCGGGAACTCGTGGCAAGGCGTGAATGAACCGGGGCCGCATCGGTTGTCCTAGGGAGCAACTTGGGACAGAATGGTTCCTGATGCGATTCAGTTTAGTGGGTTGCCAATCGTTTGAACATTGGCTTCGGCGCTGAATTCACGGGAAGTCAGCTGGCGGGAACTTTTGAGAATTCGGTTCATTCCGTGTCCAAATTTCTTCGGCTCTACGAGAAAAAACGGGGCGATCGCCGGACGGGTTCCAGCAAACTGGGGAGCGTTGGCGAAGCATTCTTCTTCAGCGTCTTCCTGCTGCTGGGCCTCGCCGCTCTTGCAGTCATGCTGGTCACGATCGTCTGGCCCGAGTTGCGAGCCAACCGCCACTACTTGAAAGCGAGGTGCACTGTCATTGGCGCAACGATCAGCGAAAAGGACGATGATGAAGGGGGTGTCACCTATCGGCCCGACGTAACCATTCAATTGATTGTCGCCGGCAAATCCTACCAGACGACGACGTACGATGCCGCGAGACTTTACACCAGCGGTCGGCAAAAAGCCCTGACCGCGATCGAGCAATTTCAGGCGGGCAAAGAGTACGATTGCTGGTACGATCCGACGGATCCGCGGCGCGCCGTCTTGGTGCGCGGTTACAGCGGGTGGACGTACCTCTTGCTGTTGGTGCCGCTGTCGTTTATCGCCATCGGCGGCGGCGGCCTGGTGTACACGTTATGGCACTGGGGTACGTCGGCTGAGCGGCGCTCGGCGCTTGCGCAGCGGGCGGCCAACATGGATCTTTTGAACGAACCCGCGACCAACGGCCATGACTTTCCCCAGGTCCCTTCCGATAACGACTGGAAGAGCAGTCCGGGGACTCGGTTGTCCTATCGACTGCCGATCACGACCGCACCAGGCTGGCAACTTTTCGCCGCCTTCTTTGCCTGTTTTTGTTGGATCGGCATCACCGCCGTGTTTGTGGTGATTGCGGTCCGGTCGCACGTGCGCGGCGAGCCGGAATGGTTTCTGACCGTGTTTATCATTCCTTTTGTGATCGTGGGATTGGTGCTGGTGTACGCACTCGTTCGCCAATTGCTGATCACCACAGGAGTGGGACCCACCCGCATGGAAATCTCGCGACATCCGCTGCACCCGGGAGAATCGTGTGACTTGTATCTCTCGCAGGCTGGCCGGCTAACCATGAACTCGCTTGAAGTGCTGCTGGCGTGCGATGAAAATGCCACCTATCGGCAGGGCACCGATACCCGCACCGAACAGCGGCGCGTGCTCGAGCAGTCGGTCTATCGGCGCGATGGTTTTGAGATCGATCCGGCAGTGCCGCTTGAGCATCAGTGGTCAATCTTGATTCCGGCCGCGGCGATGCATTCGTTCAGAAGCACGCACAACGAGGTGAAGTGGAAGCTGCTGGTGAAAGGCGACGTCGTGGGTTGGCCCAATTTCGAACGCGAGTATCCGCTGATTGTCTTTCCCGCCGATCATTGTGAGGTGGAGGCATGACGCCGCAGCCGATCGAAATCCTGTTCGACGACGATCGCACGCAGTTCAGCCCTGGAGAAGAACTTGCGGGCCAGTTTTTGGTCGTGCCCGGCGATGCCCGCAGTCTTAGGGCGGTTGAATTGTCCGTGTTGTGGACCACCGAGGGCAAGGGAGACGAGGACATCGGGGTGCATCATTTTGAACGACTCGACGCGCAAGACGGGGAAAACGATCTGCGCCGACTGATCGCGTTTCGCACGCGTTTGCCGAATAGCCCGCTTAGCTACCAGGGAGCCATCGTGAAAATTGTCTGGTGCGTGCGCGTGCGGGCATTTCCACTACGTGGCGACGATTTCTTTTCGGAGGAACGGTTTCAGTTGGGCAACGTTCCCGCCGCCGAACAACCCGCGACGTCATGAAACCACACATGGAAAAAGGCATGCTCGGTGCGCCCTCCGCGGCGGGCACACCGTATTGCTCGCCGACTGTCGCCGCACCCAATGCGGCGCCTGCTGCGGCAAGCCGAGCGCGCCTGCGACTTTGCAATCCCTTCTCAACGCGTTTCGTGCGTCCGGGAGCGATTCCATTCGTGTTCGCCGACGGGTGGAACATGGATCGGCTGATCGAATCGCTGGAAACCAACGACTGGCGAGGCGCCATTATCGGTCCACACGGCAGCGGCAAGACAAGCTTGCTGGCGTCGTTGTTGCCAGAATTGGAAGCACGCGGCATTCGCCCGCATCCGATTTCCCTGCACGATGGGCAGCGCTGGCTGCCCCGCACGGGCCGGTCCCAAAGCGACGAGACGCGGGAATCGCGTCGCGGACCAACGCAACCGCGTGTGCTCT
>SXHT01000153.1 GCA_005773095.1 Planctomycetaceae bacterium | reverse complement strand
CTCCCTGCGGTTGTTGGTCGTCTCCGCCTCGCCGCCGCTGCCTTCCCTTTCTTTGCCGGAGGCGGGATGGCGCAGAATGAACGCCCAGCCGCCAGGGCCAGGGTTGCCGCTGCATGCGCCGTCGGTAAATAACGTGACTTCAGGGAGCATCGAACGATGGAGCACTGGGCCTTGGGGAGCGACGACCGATTCCCAAACCGGTCGATCATTGGAGCGAGGTAACGCCGGGGGCCGCACCTGGTCGAGCATACTCAGGTTCGCGAACGAAACTATCGCCGGGGGTCGGATCGTGCCGCAAGCCGGTATGCACCCAGGGAATCACGACGGTAAAGGTACTGCCCCGGCCAAGCTCGCTTACAATGGCCACTTCGCCCCCCAGGAGTTTGCACAACTCTTTGACGATCGACAACCCCAAGCCCGTGCCCCCTTGCTCACGGGTCATCGCGTCGCCGCCGGCCATGGCGGATGTGCCTTGGCGGAATTTTTCAAAAATCGTCTGCTGATCCTCTTCCGCGATACCCACGCCGGTGTCGGAAACGGTCATCACCAGCCGCTCTTTCTCGTCGCGTCTCACGGTCACGACAATGCGACCCCCTTCCGGCGTGAACTTGATGGCATTCGACAGCAGATTGTTCAGCACTTGCTGCACCTTGCCCTGGTCCTGGAACAAGGCAGGCAGATCGGCTTCGATCTGCGCCTCCAGGTCGATGTTCTTTCGCTCCGAGAGTGGCCGGGCCATGTCGCACTGCGCCGCCACGACGGTTTCAATCTGAAAATCGGTGAGTCTCAGATCGGTCTTGCCGCTTTCAATCTTGGCCAGGTCAAGGATGTCGTTGATCATTTCGAGCAATGTCTTCCCCGAGTTCCGAATGTTCTTCACGTAGCGCTTTTGCTTGTCGTCGAGCGAGCTGATGCCCCCCAGCACGTCGCTAAAGCCAATGATGCTGTTGAGCGGGGTCCGTAGCTCGTGGCTCATCGTCGCCAGAAAATCGCTCTTCAAGCGGTTGGCTTCGTAAAGCTGCATGTTGGCCTGGGCAAGCTCATCCACCTTCACGTCGAGCGTGCGGTTTGCCTGGCGGATTTCATCCTGCACGGTAATCAAGTGCCGCACCATGCGATTAAACGCGGTCGCCAACTCCTCGAATTCATCCCCCGTGTGAATGTCGGCCCGTAACGACATGTTGCCGTGCGAAATTTCATCGCTGACATCGCGGAGATGCTTAAGCGGTTTGACGATCACATAACGCACGATCACGTACGAGGCGACCATCGCAAGGAACGTGGTGATGATTGCGGTCGTAATCAGAATCGCCCGGTTGTAGTTCAAGGCCCTTTGCGTTTCGTCGTCCTTGATGGCAATCTTGACGACCGCCATCAAGTCCCCTTCATAAAGGTTGGGTGGTTCCGATCCTCCCTCTCGATTGAAACTGATGTGGCAGGTAATGCAGGCCTGCTTTGCGCGCACCGCCTGGTAGTAGTGGTACTCCGGCTGCCCCGATTTATCGAGCACGGCACGATCTCGACATTCGATGGGAGAACCCGTCAGGTCCTCCGTTAAAGGCGCTGGAGGTGTGTGCCTGAATTGCTCCAGAACGCTCCACTCGAATTCATCCTGGGGAACGCCCTCGCCGGTTGAGCGGGGACGAATGAAGCTCCAGGAATACTCTTCGTTGTCAATCGCTTCGCCAAAATTCTTAGCGATCGGTTGGAATTGATCCGTCTCGAACTTGAGCATGTGGTAGCTCAAGAGCGCGGCTTTGACTAACCCTGGTCCCGCGCGTCGGCTCTGTTCACGGACTTGCTCCTCGGTCTTTCCGCTGTACCAATAGAAGCTCCCCGTGATCAGGGCAAACAGGCAGGCGCCGAACAGAAAGCGACACTTCCGCTCCAAACTGGTTTCGCCCAACAGACGCTTGACGCCGCGATACGACATGCTGGCGAACCGTTGGGGAACCTGGGGCGAAGCACCTACGTAACTCCTCTATTCTACGGACCCTGCCGCTCCTAAGCAAAGAGAGATGTTGTCGCATCGTAGGATGGATTTCCAATCCGTCGCATTGCTTTTTTCGGGCTGGCGGCCGTGGGACGGATTGGAAATCCGTCCTACATCATGTCCAAAGGATCGACGTCGGCGATCCATTGCACTTCATCGGCCGGTTTGAGACTGCCGGCCAGGCTGCGGACGGCCTCTCGCAGCGCCGCGCTTTCCGGCGATTGGCACTGCAGATGGAAGCGAAACAGGTTCCGCAATTTGTGAATCGGTGCAGGCGCTGGGCCGAGAATCCGGAACGGCACGTTCGCGGCGTCAATCGCTGCCTTCAGCTGATCCGCGATGGTGGTGGCGTAGGCTAAAGTTGGTTCTTCCAGAGATCCACGGACGATGATGCGAACCATGCTCGCATACGGTGGGTACATCAACGCCTCGCGGACTGGCAATTCGCAATCGGCGAATCGCTGGAAGTCATGCCGCACCGCGGCCTCGATTGCCGGGTGCTCGGGGCTAAAGGTTTGCACCAACACCCGGCCCCCCTGCGCGCCGCGTCCCGTGCGGCCGGCCACCTGGGTGACCAGCTGAAAGGTGCGCTCCGCCGCGCGAAAATCGGGTAAGTGCAGTGCGGTGTCGGCGTTGATGACACCCACCAACAAGACGTTGGGGAAGTCGAGACCCTTGGCGATCATCTGCGTGCCCAACAGTATCCGCACCTGGCCGTCGTGGAAAGCTTTCAAGGCCCGCTCGTGGCTGCCGGGACGCTGCATGGTGTCGGTGTCCATCCGCAGGCAAGGATGCTCGGGAAATCGGGCCCGCACTTCCGCCTCGAGCTTTTGCGTGCCGATGCCACTATAGCGCATGCCGGGAAACTGACATTGGGGACAGGCGTGGGGTGGCTGCTCGTGGTGATCGCAATGATGACAGATCACCCGATGTTCCGCCTGATGATGCGTTAGCGCCATCTGGCACTCGGGGCACTTCAGCACGAATCCGCATCCCGGGCATTGCACGTGCGTGGCGAAACCGCGGCGATTCAGCAGCAGGATCACCTGGCCGTTGTCTTTGAGCACCTGCTCCATCGCGATGTGCATTTGCCGGCTGATGGCGCCGCGACTGCGACGGTCCCGAAACTCGCTGCGCAGATCGATCGTGCCCACGGCCGGCAACGGACGATTGAAGACGCGGCGGGGCATCGAGATCAGCTTGAACTCGCCTTGTTGCGCACGGCGCCAACTCTCCAGCGATGGCGTGGCCGAGCCAAGTACAAGTGGCACGTTTTCGTGGCGGCACCGCTGCAAAGCCACGTCGCGCGCATGATACCTGGGCGCCGTGTCCTGCTTGAAGGAACCTTCATGCTCCTCATCGAAAATCACAAGTCCCAGATTCGGTGTCGGTGCGAAAACCGCGCTGCGAGCCCCGACCACGACCGACACATCGCCCCCCGCGATTCGCTCCCAATGCCGATGCCGCTCGACGTCGGTCATGTGGCTGTGCAGCACGGCGACGCGGCCAAACCGCGAGCGGAAACGCTGCTGGGCCTGCGGCGTGAGACTGATCTCGGGCACCAGCACAATCGCTTGCCGCCCGAAGCCAATCACTTCTTGGATCGCTTGGATGTAAACCTCAGTCTTGCCGCTGCCCGTCACTCCATGGATCAGCGCCGTCCCATGCTGACCGGAATGGATAAGTCCCAGAACGGAGTCGAGCGCAACGCGCTGATCGGCGTTCGGCTCGAAGTGCTCCTCGTGCTCCACGAGCGGATCGACGTATTCGCTGGTGTCAATTCGCCGCGCCTCGCTGCGAATCAGCCCCTTCTTGCGCAGTGCCGCTATGATGCCCGCGGAGCATTTCGCTCCATAGGCAAGTTGCTTGAGGGTCAGCGCCTGGGGACTCGCGGCCAAATACAAGAGCACGCGAAGCTGCTTGTCGCTGAGATCGAGCTGGGTGACCCGCGCCGCGACTTCCGTCGGAACGGAAAGCAGCGTGGCCAGACGCGTGCCGGCCTGCTGCCGCACGCCGGCAGGCAGCACCGACTCCAAGACCTGACCGAGCGGGCAAAGGTAATAGTCCGCCATCCAACGCGCCAGCTCCAGGATCGCCGGACTCAGTAGCGCCCGCTCGTCGACCAGCGAATCGAGCTTCTTCAGCCGACGTCCCTGCGCCGGCCCCGTCGCCAGTGCCACGCAATAACCAACGACCAGCCGATTGCTCTTCCCAAATGGCGCCTGCACGCGGTGTCCCGGCTCGATGAGCGAGCGCATCTCCTCGGGCACCAGATAGTCGAATGTTTGCTCGGGCCCGCTCGACAAAACGATCGCGGCAACAAGCTGCTCGCTTGCGTCATCGGCCTCCCAGGCGGGCGGTTCCAGCTCGAAAAGGTGTTGCTGCTCGCTGCTCATCTGTTTCGCGGCCGGGCTTGCCCGCCGCCTTTGCTGCGATAATCATACGGGTGAGCGGTCACATTGCGAGAGGCGAAATCATTCATGCGATTGGGTATTTTGGGCGGTACGTTCGATCCCGTGCATTATGGCCACTTGTTGCTGGCCGAGTGTTGCCGCGAGCGATGCCGGCTCGACCGCGTGTGGTTCATGCCCACCGCAGTGCCGCCGCATAAACAGGCGAATGCGATCACGCCCGCGCAGCATCGCGTGGAAATGCTTTCTCTGGCGATCGCCGGCAACGCCTCGTTTGAGGTTAGCTGCTACGAGATCGACAAGGGGGGCGTGAATTACACGGTCGAGACCCTGGCCCACTTGCGCGAGAAAGACCCGAGCCGCGACCTGTTCTTTCTGATGGGTGGTGATTCACTGGTGGATCTGCCGACCTGGCGTGAGCCTGCCCGGATTTGCCAGCTGGCAACGCTGGTCGTGGTGCGCAGGTCAGGATTGGCGGAGTTGGACTTCGACGCACTCACGGGGATTCTGTCGCCGCCGCAAATCGAAACGATGCGCCAGCACGTCGTGGAGATGCCGAGGATCGACCTCCGTGCCCGTGCAATACGCGGCCTGGTGGCCGCTGGCCAAAGCATTCGCTACCGCACGCCGCGAGCCGTGGAAAAGTACATCGAAACGCACGGATTGTATCGCCCATAAAGGGACCGGCCAACGATGCCGCGCGCGGCACGACAAGCCCCAGGACGCTCAAATTCTCAGCTTTCCGCGTTTGCAGGACGTCGCACCTCTGGCCGCGTCAGGTGGATCGTTTAGAAAATCCCCGCCCCGAAACCATCGCGAGTTGATTTCGTGGTTGAGGTATTTCCAGGTGGTGGAACGGTCGGCTTGATCGACGGGTGCGGTGCGTGTGAATGCTGGGGCGGGGAGCTTTGCTCCGCTGAACGGGAACGGTGAGGCCCGCGAGGCTGAAATTCGGCGGGCTGCACCTGCGTGCGTTCAGCCGAGCGCAACGCAACTTCGCGCCGCGGCGCCGGTGCGTCTTCATGGTCGAAGTCGTCGTAACGGGAGACGTAGCCGGGCAGCTTGGCGCGGTACAGCTCCTCGCGGAACTCTCGGATCACACGCTCTTGAATCATCTCGCGACAGCCCGAGTTGATCGGGTGGGCAATGTCGGCATACAGTTTAGCGCGGCCATCCTCATCGAGCGCTGCCCGATCCATTCGCTGCCGTCCGCCGCACTGATTGCAATACTGGGCGCGCAGGTGGTTCTTGCTTCCGCACTGCGGACAATGGGCGGTAAGCTTCCGGCTCGGCATGGCGACAAACGGCCCATTCGTGCCTTCAATAATCTTGAGATCGCGCACCACAAAGGCGTCGTCGAAGGTGATCGAACAGAAGGCTTGCAGCCGTTCACCGGCCTCTTCCATCAACTTGATGCGAACTTCGGTGATTTCCACGACAATGCTCCTGTTCGTCAGGCGTTCCAGCCTGACGGAAACGCGGCTTATCTGACGGGAAAGCCTGACCGGCTCCGTGCCGTCGCCCCCATCTGAACCATAAACACTCGTCCCACGTTGCGCGCTTTTGCCTGCGCCGCCACGCGCCGGGCGTGACGTCGCGTAGGGCAGATGCCAAAACAACTCGTTCCGCTGCCGCTCATCTGCGCCGCAGTACAGCCAAATCGACGAAGCTCGCCAAGGACCCGACCTATCCACGGCGAAAGTCTCTCCGCAGCAGGCTGCAAACCGTTGGTCATGAATCGGCCCATCCCTCGTGCATCGCCGCGCCGCAATACCTTCAAAAGCGGATCGACCGACGGACACGCTGCGCCGGGTTGGCAGTCGCCATAAACCTCTGCCGTGGAAAGCCCTGCCGGCGGCCTTACGACCACCGCATGCCAAACGCCAAGACCGTCGACGGGCTCGATCTGTTCACCCCGGCCTCGACAAACGGCCCACGCAGAATGCAGGAAGAACGGTACGTCGCTGCCCAGTTCACCCGCGACCTTGGCAAGCCGCTCCCGCGACCAATTCAGCTCCCAACCAATGTTCGCGGCCAATAGCGCTGCTGCCGCATCTGCCGAACCACCACCCAATCCAGACGCAGCTGGTATTCGCTTGATCAGTCGAATGTGCGCGCCATGCGCTACACCAGCACGCTGCCTGAGCAGTCGCACGGCCCGCGCTGCCAAATTGACCGAGGCACCTGGCAACTCTCCAAGAAGAGCATTGCTGCCGCGCACGTTGACAGTGGCCCAGTCGCAAACGACCGTCACCAATCCGGAAGTCTCGAGCTGAAACGAAAGCTCATCGCTCAGATCGATCGGGGCCATGAGCGTTTCGATCTCATGGAAACCGTCGCTGCGCTTGCCAAGCACCGCAAAAAACAGATTTAGTTTCGCCGGCACCCGGACGTGAACGTCCGAGCCACTGCGGAAAGTAACCATGCTTAGCATTCCCTGCTAGCAAAAGGTTTGGCTTCACCCCGAAAAAGGAAAATGGCACACGAAAACCTCGCATGGCGCCCTGCGACATTTTTCATTCTATCGCCAACAGTATAAGAGGGTCAACCTCAGGGCAATTACAAAGTTCTCGTAACTGTCCCCCTCTCTTGGCCCACGAACGGTTACTCGTAACGTAAACCGGGAAGATTGGCGGAATGGGGCAAACCTCCGCTTGCTCGGCGAACCGCAACCGTTCGCAGGCCGGGGACTGGCGCTTTTTCCCGGCGAATTCACGAGAGGTGTATCGCTCTGTCAGGAGGTTGTCCTTCGTGGTTCCCGGGAAAATGTGCCTGTCCCCCCTCTCCTGGCCCGTGAACGGTTACGGCCGTTGTAGGGCCGGCTGTGCCGGCCGGATTCGCGTGACTTTCCCATCCCCGGCCGGCACTGCCGGCCCTACCGTGCACGGGCCCCCTCTCCTGGCCCGTGAACGGTTACGGCGGACCTACGCGGAACGTCGAAAGTCAATCCGACCGACGAGCGATTTCCAACGATGCTCAGGGCTCAACCAACTCGACGAGGATGCCGTCAGGGGCTTCGGCGCAGACAACGTGCTTCGCATCGGGGGCCGATACGGGTTCAGCACAAAATTTCACTCCTTTGGCTTTAAGCGCGCTCACGGTCCCCGGCAAGTCCTCGACGATGAAGGTCAGCCATCGAACTCCCGACTGGAAATCCAGGGAGCGGGCCGGCGGCGGAGAGCGAATCTCAACGAGCTTGATCAAGGTCTGGCCCGCTTTTAATCGGACCTGCCTGAACGCCGTAGGGGCAAGATTGGCGCCGATGGCGGTCTCGGCCGGAATTTGAATGTCCAGAACCTGCTCGCATCCGAGCAGATCACGGTAGAAATGAAGCGATTGCTGGAAATCGCTGCAGATGATCGCCAGATCGACGATGGGGTGCCTCAGCTTGAACATGCGGCGCTCGCCGGGATTTTGTTCGGGAAGGAGCAGATCTCGATCAGATGGCCGTCCGGATCATAAACGTAGAATTGATGTGCGCCGTCCGGGCGATAGCGCGGCCCATCGACGATCTTGAAACCCGCCTGCGCCAGGCGTGCAGCGGCCGCGGGGCCATCGTCCACCGCGAAGGCGATGTGGAAGCCCAGGGACGGCGTACGCGCCTTGCCGTCGGGAACGCCGGCACGCCCACCGCAATCCGGACCTGCCGTGTTGACATGAATCTGGGTCCGGCCGACCTGCAGCCAAAGCCCGGGAAACTCGAAATTGGGCCGGGGCACTTCGCGCATGCCGAGCACTTCGGTGTAAAACGCGAGCGTCCGCTCCAGATCGGCGGAAACAATGGTCACGTGGTCCAAGGAATGGACCTGGACCAACGGGTCCTGGACGATGGAATTCATGGTGATGGAGACGAATCGGGCAGGAAAACGACCATGCCGCAATCGAGCATAGCAATTACCGCCAGCTTCGGCTACGCCTGCAACCTGCGACAAAAGGGGGCGCGCAACCGTTCACGGGCCGGGGACTGGCTCATTTTCCCGGCGAATTCGCCAGAGGCGCGGGGTTCGGTCAGGAGGTTGTCCAACGTGGTTCCCGGGAAAATGTGCCTGTGCCCCTCTCTTGGCCCGTGAACGGTTACGGCCGTTGTAGGGCCGGCTGTGCCGGCCGGATTCGTGTGACTTTCCCATCCACGGCCGGCACAGCCGGCCCTACCGTGCACGGTCCCCCTCTCTTGGCCCG
>SXHT01000152.1 GCA_005773095.1 Planctomycetaceae bacterium | reverse complement strand
GACCAGGAGTTTTGCGAAGATCTCCAGCTCATGCGCTACCGAGAGTTCGAGCCGGGAATATACACGGTCAAAGTGTACCACGATCTGGGCTGGGAGAAACGTGAAGCCTTGCGCGCTTGGACAGACCGCAATTCGAGCGACATTCCTCCCGCGCCCCGCGAGGCGCCTGTCGTGACCGCGATCATTCGCTTTGCTATGCCGAACGAAGAGCAGGCTCGCCAGGTCGTCGATGCGATGCTCGCGATGCCAACCGATTCCAACCATACCTGGGGCAAGCGAGGCCGGCCGTTCGCTGATTTCGAGTTACTCCGATACCCGGTTTATTTGCCCATCATGAAAAAGTTGTCGCAAAAGGGTGACGCCCGCGGTTTGGAGGCGATCGGCGCCATGGCGTTTCCCGAAGCAACGGCCGCGCTGTTGGAGTTGATGGAGCAAGACAACCCTGCAATCGCAGCCGAGGCGGGTGACCTGCTGCTCCATCGAATCTCGCACAAGTTTGACAGACCACCGTCGCGTACCAGTTACCTATTCGACCGATCCTGGACGGACGAGTTACGAAAGGCGGCGATGAAACCCGTCTGGAAATTGCTGGCCGGAGACGACCGCGAGGGCATTATTCGAGGCGCCTGGTTAATTCAGTCCCTTGGTAGCAAGGACGACATTCCGGCACTGATCGATGTCATGGATCGCGTACTTGTGAAGTACAAAAATCACCGAGTCGAATAAGAGGCCTATCTTCGTCCAGCGAATGCGTCGGATCGACTTGCTGACGCGAGTCGTGAATTCATTCGTCGCGGGGCTCAGCCGCCTGTCTCGGCCGCGACGCCAGGAGAAGCAGTTGCTCTGCTCGTAGGCCTGGGTTTGAACGAAAACTTTCGGCCAGAGGGTTGGCAGGACACCGTACGCGGCCTGCTCAAACACGAGATACCGTTTATCCGCGCCGTGGCAGTGCAGAACCTGCCGTTGCCGCTGGATGATGCAACCGTGGCGCTCATCGCGGAGGCGATCAAGGACGACCTCGAGCCGGTGCAAGGAGCCGCCTGCGACTTGGCCTACAAAGCGAAGCTGAGCGCATTCGGCCCGCCCCTCGTCAATTTGCTCGAAAGGACGGAAAATGATTGGCTGCTGCGAGCCCCTTTTCGGTCCGCCGCAGAATGCAGCATCGAGAACGATCGGCGGCTGGAGATTTGCGTTCGCCGCATGGGTCATGGCTCCAACGACCGTAACATGGTCTTGTTAGGTCTGTTGATTGACGGAGTCATTCAACATCAGGGCGGCTATGGCTCGAACAGCATCGACGATTGGACCAAAATCCTGCCGGGCATCCAGAACGCCTGGCACGGGTTCATCGACGCCAACCGTGAGGCCATTCGCAACGGACAGCAATTCAAGATTGCCGAGCCACCGGTCACAAGAGAGATGTTCCCGCCCGGTTTCCAATTTCACCGAAAAGGTCAACCCGATTGGCCCGAACTACCGCCGCCACCACCAATGACACCCAAGCAACTGACAGACAAGGAAGATCAGTCCTTTCGCTTCATGAACGAAGGTGTCCAGCGGAGAATTAGGGAGTGGCGAGAAACTCAACCGAAAACGGCAGTTGAGCAGGAAAACTATGTGGCCGAGTTTGTGATCAATCTCGACTCGCCGGAATTCCTGCTCAAAGACGGCACCGATCGAGTCCGTCGAGCTGGGCTGGCAACCGACTTCGATTGGACCCTCCACCACGTGACTCCCGACGGCATCGAGAAGCTCGAACCGCCGGTCCGGCTCAGAATCTGCGGCCTGGCATCGCAACCCAACATCTGCAAAGAGGTCTTCCTACTGCAAGGTGTACTAGAAGAGGGCGAACGAGGCGTCTTCGCGGAGATCACGCCGCACGAATTTGGCTTCCGCGCCGGCAAGGGAATCGCGAATCTAAAAAGCTATCAGTTCCCCGACGAACAATATGCGCCCACTCCTACATCGATCGACGAATCGCTGCTCATCAAACGGCAATCAAGCTCAAAGTAGTCAGGCGTGGTTTTCAACGGCAGTTTTGTCTGAGACGGATTCCGCCGCCAAATCGGCCAATTGTTGCCGGTGACGATCTACGACGCCAACGCCTTCACGCTGTTCGGGGAAGTGGTTACCGAACACGTGGGCCCGAAATTGTACAGTCTGGCGTGACGTCAGACGAGCACACGGATGTGCGGGTTGTCGAATCCGCCGTAAATGATGGCCGCTCGCTCGAGCGCGGCGTCGAGGTGCGGTTGCACGTTGCGGCGGTTGATGATTTGCACCAACTTGGATCGCTCGATCAACTCCAGCGGTTGCGGCTTGGCCCCGCAGACAACTAGTGATCGGCCCGATTCAAGTACCCGCGTCGCGACGGCCTCCATCGCGTGGACGCCCGTGCCATCGAGCGCCGTCATGTGCGAGAGCTTCAGCACGACGACCGGCCCAAATTTCGTGAGGTCCCCGGTTGCCTCCTCCAATTTCTCCGTCGCGCCGAACAGAAACGGCCCATGCACGCGAATCACGCTGACGTAGGGCGGGATGTACTTGTCGGCCAGCACGTGGGCTCCGCCCTCGCGGATGTCGTCTTCCGTCACCGACGCCACCGTCGTCGTCGACGAAACGCGTTGAATGTAAAGTAGCGCCGCCAGCACCACACCCACTTCCACCGCCACCGTCAGATCAGCGAACACCGTTAATGAGAAAGTTGCGACCCAGACCAGCACGTCCGCTGCCGACAGTCGCAGAATCGCGGGTACATGCTTCCATTCGCCCATGTGGCAGGCCACGACCATCAGAATCGCGGCCAAGGTCGGCAGCGGGATGAATCGCGCCAACGGCGCCGCGACTAGCACAATCGCCAGCAGCGTGAGCGAATGCACTATGCCCGACACGGGCGAAGTGGCGCCGCAGCGAATGTTCGTGGCCGTGCAGGCGATTGCGCCGGTTGCGGGGATGCCACCGAACATCGAAACCGCCACGTTGGCAGCCCCCTGGGCGACCAGTTCAATATCGGGCTTGTGCCGGTCGCCGCTCATGTTGTCTGCCACCACCGCGGAGAGCAGACTCTCGATCGCAGCGAGCATGGCCACGGTGAACGCCGAGGGTATGAGGGGCATGATCAAGTCCGCGCGAAACTCGGGCAGAGCCATCTGCGGCAGTCCGGTGGGAATGCCGCCGAACTTACTGCCAATTGTTTCCACGGGCACTGCAAATACGACACAAGCGATCGTCGCCAGCAACATTGCCACAATGGAACCAGGCACCCGCTTGGTGACGCGTGGCCACAACAGCAGGATGGCCAGAGTCGCCGCTGCGACAAGCGTGCTGGGGACATTAAAGGTGGCCGCGCTGCGCGCGAACGTCACCATCCGCGGCAAGAACTCGCTCGGCACGGGGTCGACACTCAGGCCAAAAAAGTCTTTGATCTGCGTGGAGGCGATCAGCACCGCAATGCCATTGGTGAAGCCGATGGTCACCGGTCGCGGGATGAATCGCACGGCCGAACCGAGCCCGGTGAGGCCCATCAAGAGCAGCATCACGCCGGCCATAGTCGTACACATCAATTAGCCGGAGACTCCGAACTCGACGACGATTCCCGCTACAATCACGACAAAGGCGCCCGTTGGGCCGGCGATCTGGCAGCGCGATCCGCCGAACGCGGAAACGATGAATCCCGCGATAATGGCGGTATAGATGCCGGCTTCAGGCTTCACGCCGGATGAGATGGCAAACGCCATCGCCAGCGGCAGCGCAACGAGCCCCACGGTAACGCCGGCGATCAGATCCGCCACCAATCGCTGGCGGCTATATTCTGGCAGCGTCTCCCAGAGCTTCGGGACCAAACGACGCGAGGTCGATCTGTTCATCGGCGTAGCGTCGGCTTCCAGCCGACGCATTTCCTATTCGCGTTAGCTGGAAGCCGACGCTACGCAGTCGTCAGTACAGTTCGATCTGATGCTCGCCGCCGTGGCGCGGATTTCCGATCAAGCGTTGGCCTGGCATGTCGACGACAAAATCGAGAGCTTCCAGCGGAATCTGGCCGATCAGCACGGGACAATCGTCCGGCACTTCGGTGACGTCAGTAAAGCACTCGCGGCCCTGAATCGTCAGCCGCACTGCGTCATACATTTGCAAGTCCAGTGGGCCCGCACTGGTCCGAGCGCGTCGCTTGCGCCCTGGCTGCAAACCCAGCTTTGCGATCAGTGAAGTGGGAATTGAAAGACCCGTTGCTCCCGTGTCGACTAAGGCTTCACCGACATCGAGGATGCGAGCGTCGGCTCTGGTCATATCACCGCGACGCACGCGATACGCATCCTCAAGATTCTCGATCTTAGCTTGTACGATCACCCGTCCCATCGTGGATGTCTCCATGACATGCCTCCTCGGCTACGAAGCGAAGTTGTATGGTCATCTCCATTATACACTTGCGGCAAGCCCGCGTCGTCGCCGGGGATAGCCGAGCAGAGTTGCCAGACTGAGTAAGCAGAGAATGCCTGCGCCAGGCTCCGGCACGGCTTGAAAGCTGGCGAAGGCGGCAGCCAGGCCTCGTCCCTGGAGCATGTCCGTGGTCACTTGTACGAGGGGCGCCGTGGGAATACAATCCCTACCTGAAACAATGTTGGCAGCCCGACTTCCAAGGATTCAAATTGATGCAAGCGGTCATACTCAGCGGTTGCCGCACTCCGATTGGGACATTTCTGGGTGACCTGTCGGCGATCCCTGCGCCGTCCCTGGGCGCGATTGTGGTGCGGGAAACTCTTAAGCGTTCGGGGGTTTCCTCCGACCACGTCGAAGAAGTTATCATGGGGAATTGTCTTCCCGGAGGCCTGGGGCAGGCTCCAGCGCGGCAGGCAGCGATCCAGGCGGGTCTCCCCGCGAAAGCTTCCGCGCTTACGATCAACAAGATGTGCGGCTCGGGACTGAAAGCGGTCATGCTCGCCGCGCAGGCGATTCAGCTTGGCGAAGCCAATCTGATCGTGGCTGGCGGAATGGAGAGCATGAGCCGCGTGCCGCATTTGCTTGTCGGCAGCCGCGGCGGTTGGAAATTTGGGAACCAGACGATGGTCGACTCCATGCTCCACGATGGACTGGTCTGTGCATTCGACGGTTGTCACATGGGCAGTCAAGCTGAGTACATCGCCCGTGTCAAAGAGATCAGCCGCGAAGACCAAGATAGATTTGCCGCCGAGAGCCAGCGCCGGGCAGTGGCGGCGATGCAATCAAACCATTTCCAACAGGAGATCGTGCCGATCGAGGCGCCTGTTCGTGAAGGATCCAAGACGGTCTCGGCGGATCAGGGCCCTCGGGCGGATACCAGTCTTGCAAAACTTGCAAAACTGAAGCCGGCGTTCGAACGGGAAGGGACGGTGACCGCCGGCAATGCATCCCAGCTCAGCGATGGCGCGGCGGCGGTCCTCGTCGCCTCGCAACACTTCGCCGAAAAGCAGGGATGTAAGCCTCTGGCGCGGATCGCGGCCTGCGCGTCGGCCGGTATTGAACCCAAGGATGTTTTTATCGCGCCTGTCTTGGCCATCCGCGCCGTGCTGGAGAAAATGAACCTCACGGTTGCGGACATAGATTTGTTTGAATTGAACGAAGCGTTCGCGGCGCAGATGCTGGCCTGCATGCGGCCTCTGAAACTACCGCACGACAAAGTCAATATTTTCGGGGGCGCCATCGCGTTGGGCCATCCCGTTGGCGCCAGCGGAGCGCGGGTATTGGTGACCCTCTTGCATGCGATGAAGGCCCGCGGTGCTCGTCGAGGATTGGCATCGCTCTGCCTGGGGGGCGGAGGAGCCGTCGCGATGATTGTGGAGGCAGCCGAGTGACTGTCATCAGGCAGGAATTCAGCGACAAGGTAGTGGTCGTGACCGGCGCTTCACGAGGCATGGGCGCAGCGACGGCGGCTGCCTTCGCAATGCAAAAGGCGTTTGTGTTTGCCAACTACCCCTCCGAGGACGCGGATCAACATCGCGCTGCAATCGAGCAGTGGCGCAAAGAGAGCAATCTCAGGGACGACCAGGTGATTCCCGTCGAGGCCGACGTCGCCAGTGTGGAACAGGTCGCCAAAATGTTCCAGACGATTCACAGCAGGTTCGGGAGGCTTGACATCCTGGTCAACAACGCGGGAATCAACCAGGATCGAACGGTAGCGAAAATGACCGATGAACAGTGGCATCAGGTTCTTGCCGTGAATCTGAGCGGCACATTTTTTTGCTGTCGCAGCGCCATTGGCATGCTTCGCGAGGGCGGAAGGATCATCAACATCTCGTCTCTTGCGGCTCACATCGGCAGTTTTGGTATCGCCAATTATGCCGCCAGCAAGGCGGGCGTCTTGGCCCTCACGAAGACTCTGGCGCTTGAGCTGGCCTCGCGCAACATCACCGTCAATGCGATCTGCCCAGGTTATATTGACACAAACATGACGCGAACCATGCCCGCCGCCGTGCTGGATCAGATCGTCCAGAGGATTCCCATGAAACGCAAGGGCTCCGTGCAGGATATCGCGTCGTGCATCCTGTTCCTGGCGTCCGAATCGGCTGCTTACATCACGGGCCAAAGCATCGGCGTGAACGGCGGTGTTTACATGGGGGACTAGCGATGGATCCGTCCATGAGTGCCCGGGGCCCAACCGAGGCATCCGCCTTCCTGACGATCCACGAACTCTTGCGTCATCACGCCGCCGTTCGACCAGGCAAGCTCGCCCTGGTCTGCGAGGATCGGGCATTCACGTTTCGAGAACTTTACGACTCCTCGTCTCGCATCGCGCGAGGGCTGAAGGATGCCGGCATCGCCCAAGGCGACAAGGTCGGCATTTACCTTCGCAACCACTGGGCCTACATTCCCATCTACTATGCCGTGTCCATGATTGGCGCCATCTCGGTGCCAATCAATTATATGCTGCGCAGCGAACAACTCGGCGCCTTGCTGGCACTGACCGAATGCAGGTTTCTGTTCACGGAATTGTCGCAGCACGATGAAGTCGCAGTTCTTCGGCCCGAACGGTGGGGGAAGCTCCTGATTTGCTACGTGGACGAAGGGCCAAACACGGGGGCCGCCTTGCTGAGCGATTGGCTCGCAGGCAATCAGGCCGGCGAGCCGTGCCATCCGCCCGTTTCAATCCACGACCCGATGATGATTCTTTTTTCGTCCGGCACGACGGGCCTGCCCAAGGGGATCACCCTCTCGCACCTGAACCGCATTCTGTACTTCTTCGAAATGGGAATGGAGTTCGGACTGCGCTACAACGAGGTGAACCTCTGCGCCACGCCGCTCTACCACAACGCGGCGATCTTCTTCGCGTTTAACAACCTTTATTTTGGCTCGACGACCGTCGTTCAGCGGAAGTTCGATCCTCGTCAAGCGTTCCAGGAAATCGAAAAACACCGCGTCACGAATGCGTTTCTTGTGCCGACACAGCTTCACCAGCTCGTTCAGAGCCAGCAGCGCGACCGATTCGATGTGTCCTCGCTCCGTGTGATTGTATCGGGCGCCGCGCCCTTGGCCACCACGACCAAAGAAGCGATCTTCCAGTGTTTCCCAGGGGCCGAGCTGCACGAACTTTATGGATTGACGGAGACGGGGCTGATTACAAACCTTCGACCCGCCGATCAACTACTTAAAGTGCGTTGCGCCGGACAGGCCTTTCTGAATATGGAGTTTCGTGTTGTGGATCCCCAAGGCAACCCCGTTCCGGTCGGCGAAGTCGGCGAAATCGTGACCCGTGGGGCCACCCTCTTTGACGGTTACTACGGGAATGAAGAGGCCACGCAAAGGGCCTGGCGGAAGGGCTGGTTCCACACGGGCGATCTCGGACGAATTGATGACGAGGGATTTTTGTACATCGTGGATCGTCTCAAGGACATGATTCTTTCCGGGGGCGTGAACATCTACCCGAAGGACATTGAGGACGTGATTTACACTTTTCACGAGATCGAAGACGTGGCCGTGATCGGCAGTCCCGATGAAAAATGGGGCGAGGCTGTGCACGCCATTATCGTTTGCCGCCAAGGAACAAAACTGGAGCCTCACGAGGTGATCGCTCGATGCCAGCAGAAACTGGCTTCTTTCCAGGTGCCACGCTCGATCGAGTTCCGCGCCCAGTTGCCCCGCAATCCCTCGGGAAAATTGCTCAAACGATGCCTCCGCGACGAGTTCTGGAGCGACAAGCCGACATCATCCCGTGGATGACGGCAGCAGGCATTGGCATCACAACTCGAATATCCGCTGAATCTGCGGCTCTCCGTAGTCCGCGCCGCCGGTGTGGATCAACAGATTTCGCCGCGGCCGGCACCTGCCCATGCCGTGGGTGTGGCCGCAGAAGACTTCGATCGTGCGGTGGGGATGCGTGCGGGCCATGTCCAGCAGCACGTCGCCGACAGCCTTGCAGGCAAAATGCGGGGCCCATTGGTCGTCGCTGGGCCGCCCCTGGTGCCAACACGCCTCGCGCAGCGGCGGAACATGCGTGATCACAAGCACAGTTTGGTAGTTTTCAAGGGCATGAGGCAACACGCGGCGCAGGTGGGAGGCGGCGTCGTCCGCCAGGGCTTGCAAGATCGGCCAGCGTTCTCGTTTCCCTCGGCCGATGAAGTCGGTGATTAACTGCCAGTCGGTCATCTGCACGATCGACTTCTCGTAGTCACCGAATCGGCCGTCGGCCCAGCCGTCATGACCCACCAGCGCTACCAACGGTGTCAACTCAATCGGCGCTTCACTCTGCGTCAAGTATTTCAGCCGCGGATGCCCCTCGCAGATGTCGGCGACCAATTCCCGTACGCCGGCGATCGAACCGTGATAGTAGTCGTGATTGCCGAGCACGAAATAAACGGGCTTCGCCAGCTCGCTGTCGATGAGCTCAAGGTAGCGGTGGAGGTTGTGAGCCTCGGCGATATCGCCGCTGATCAAGATCGCGTCCGGCTGGGCGGAGCGAACCAACCGAAGAAATGCCAGCGTTTGCTCCGTCAAAAGGAAGTTCAGATGAATGTCGGTAAGCCAGGCAATACGCATGGGTGGCCTTCTGCACGAAATGGCACTCGCTGCGGGGAAACTCGGCCCGCATCCTACTCACTTGCCGATACAGTACAGCGCCGTTCGGCCGCAATTGGGGAGGCCTGGTGGTCGCCTTTGAGCCGCTGTTTCCACTTCAGGTTTCCGGTGTGGGCATCAAAGCAGCGGGCAACGCCATCGTCGGTGATGGCAAAACGGGGGCCGAATCGGAAAATGCAGATAAAAACTGTTCCTAAAGTTCTCATCGCCGATGGGAGATCTCAGATCTCAAATTTCGGATTTCCTGTGAGCTGCCTCTTCGACGCGTCGCCCGGCACTTCCACCACGTATCGCGGCACCGCGTAGCCGGGTAGCCGCGCCCGCAATTCGTCCATCAATTGCAGACCTTGGCCTCGTGGCACTTCAAAATGGGCCGCTCCGCGGACACGGTCGAGCTGATGCAGATAATACGGCATCACACGCAGCTCGACGAGCCGTTCCGAAAGCTCCACCAGCGCATCGACCGAATCGTTCACACCGCGCAGCAGCACCGCTTGATTCAAGAGCGGGATACCGGCATCGATCAATCGAGCCAGCGCCTCGGCGACAGCGTCATCCAGCTCGGCCGCATGATTCGCGTGTATCACCACGACGGAAGTCAGCCGAGTGCCTCGCAGCCAGCCGATGAGCCCGTCATTCACGCGCTGGGGAATCATGATCGGCAATCGCGTATGCACGCGAAGCCGGCGCAGATGAGGGACTGCGGCCAATCGTTCCACAAGCCGTTCGAGTTGCTCATCGACGAGCGTCAGCGGGTCGCCGCCACTCAAGATCACTTCCTGGATTGTTTTATCGGCCTCGATATGGGCAAGGGCCGGCTCCCAATCCGCGAAGGCATGGGGCACTTCGGCATAGGGAAAATGCCGCCGAAAGCAATAACGGCAATGGACGGCGCAGGCCCCAGTCGTTACCATGAGAACTCGACCGTGATACTTGTGGAGCAAACCCGATGCGAGTGTCGCCCGGGTATCGTCCACGGGATCGGTCGTAAAGTCCGGTGGTGAAACGGTTTCGTCCGCCAGCGGTAAGACTTGCCTTAGCAGGGGATCGTGCGGATCGCCCCAGCGCATCCGGGCGATAAATCCGCGTGGGGCAAACAGGGGGAAATCGCTCGCCGCCGCCATACTGGCCCGGTCGGCCGGCAGGCCCAAGAGCCGGCACAGCTCGGTTCCGTCACGTACGGCGTCCTTCATCGCTTGCCGCCAACCCAGTTGGCCTGGCGAGCTGCTGCAGGCAGTCTTGGCGGGGCGAGTTACAATTTGCATTTTTGCGCGTTCCCAAGAGCCCAGGGACGGCCGTCCCTGGGCTTTACCCAGCATACTCCATTATCCTCACGAATCGAAGCAGGAAACACTCGTGGCCACGTACAATACCAGCGACTTTCGCAAGGGCATCAAAGTTCAGATCGACGGTACTCCCTACCTGATGGTCGAGTGCAACTTCGTCAAACCGGGCAAGGGCAACGCGCTCTACAAGTGTCGCATGCGGAATTTGCTGTTGGGCACGATGCTCGACCGCACCTACAAAGGGGGCGACTCGCTCGAAAGCGCCGACGTCGAAGACATCAACGCCCAGTTCCTGTACCGGCAGGGAGATACCTTCTTCTTCATGGACCAGGAATCCTACGAGCAGTACGAACTCTCCAAAGAGAAAGTCGATGAAGCCTGGAAGTATCTCAAGGAGGGGATGGTCTGCTCGATGACCTTGTTCAACAATAACCCCATCGCCGTCGAGCCCCCCTTCCATGTGGTGCTGAAGGTGGAATACGCTGAGCCCACCGTGCGCGGCAACACGGCCACCGGCCTCAGCAAACTGGTGAAACTCGAGACCGGCGCCGAAATCAGCGTACCCTCGTTTATTGAGCAGAACCAGACCATCAAGGTCGACACGCGGACCGGCGAATACGTGGAGCGTGTGAAGGAATAGGCCGTCACGATCCCCAATACGAATGTCGAAATCCGAAACAAGCACGAAATGAAAATCAAACACGTCAATGCGATGACGCGCCGCTCTCGGTTGTGACCATTCGTGCTTCGAACTTCGAATGTGTTTCGGATTTCGATATTCGAATTTGGTATTGATTCCACCGCATGTTTTCTGATTTCCATCCGACCGCCTCCTGGAAAGTCTTACGCCTGCGTTCAGACTTGCTGCACCGGACGCGCGACTTCTTTCGCACCCGCGGCTTCCTCGAAATTGAAACGCCGCTCCTTTCCCACGACGTTGTCGTCGATCGTCATCTCGACCCGCTGCGCGTAACGCTGCCCGACGACCCGCGGCATCCGGAAGTCGGCCGCACGATGTGGCTGCAAACGTCGCCGGAGTTCGCAATGAAACGGCTGATGGCCGCGGGCGGCGAAGCCATTTTTCAGATCACGCGCGCCTTTCGTGCGGCAGAGCAAGGAAGGCTGCACAATCCCGAGTTCACGATTGTGGAGTGGTACCGCCAGAGTGATTCGTACGCCGACGGCATGACGTTGCTTTCGGATCTGGCGGAGTCACTGCTCGGCCTGCCGAGGGCGCGTCGGGTGACCTACAAAGAAGCTTTCCAGACGCACGCCGGCATCGATCCGCATCGGGGGACGGTGGCGGAGGTCCTCGCCGCACTTGAGTCACTTCAAGTCGAAGTACCGGCAGGCCTTGCCGACGACCGCGACGGAATACTCGACTTGCTCCTGTCACAGATCGTTGGGCCGCGCCTGGGTGTCGATCAGCCGACGATTCTGTGCGAGTACCCGCCGACGCAGGCCGCGCTCTCCCAGGTGCGCGCCAGCGAACCGCCCGTCGCCGAACGATTCGAACTTTATGTTCGCGGCATTGAACTGGCCAACGGCTATCACGAACTGCTCGACCCCCAGGTGCTGCGTGCGCGGAATCGGGCCAACAACCAGCTTCGCGCCGCCGACGGCAAGCCGACGCTGCCTGACGAGAGTCGCCTGTTGGCCGCGATGGAGCACGGGTTGCCGCCGTGCACCGGCTGTGCGCTGGGGTTCGATCGCGTCGTGATGCTTGCGGCGGGCGTTTCGACGATCGCCGAAGCGATGGCATTTCCAATTGACCGCGCCTGACTCGCCACGGGCAGGCTCGCCCGCAGCCAATTTCGCCAAATACTCGCCAATTTTTAATCGATTGCTCATAAACGTTTGCTATTATCCTCATCCCTGAAGGACAGATACTACATTTTTTTGGGGGATGCCATGTTGATGTGATCCGTCCTACCCAGAGCAGGGCGAGCGATGAAAATGCACGTGCCGCCAGCGCCCGTCCTCGGTCCGCCAGATGCGCGTTTCTTCAAAATGGCTGGTTTGTGGATTGCCTTGCGCATCGAGATACTGCACCAGTCGCACATAGGCCACCACCGCCGCGTCGCCCATCACGCGCACTTTGGGCGAAGCCATGGTCGTCGTCCGCGGCCCTTCGGCGGCGCCTAGATCGAAGTAAAATTTGTGAAACTCGAGTCCGCGCACCAGGTGCCCCTTCGCTTCGGGCTCAAAACAAGTAATCGAGGGGTCACAAAGCTCCTCGTAGGTCACCCAATCGCCGCGGGCGATCGAGTCGAGAAGCTGCTGATTGAGATCGAGGATTTCGTTGATAATAGGATCGGACATAATCTGGGGTCTGGGGTCTGGGAAGATTCGGATTAGCTGCGGGCGGGCTCGCCTGCAGCTGTTAACTTTCAGCTGGCACGAAGAATTCCAAGTTCCACCAGCTTCGCTCGGCACTCATCCCGTTCGCGCGCGTGCGCGAGGTCCACCCAGGTGGGATCCTGCGCGGCCAAAAAGTCCTCCTCCTCGGCGTGCGATTTTCCGCTTGTCGCCAGCCGCTCCATCAGCCGCCCGATCACGCCGCGATCGAGCCGCGACAGAAACATCCCTTCCGTACGGTAGTCGACGAATGCTTCCCAGACGACTGGAAACAACGGTCGCAGGATTTGCTCGCCGATTACCGTGGCATACTCGCGAATCTCGAGCTGCGCATGGCTATCCATCCGCAATGCCAAGAAGTGCAGTAGATTGTGCAGGTCAATTTTCCAGTAGGCTTCGGTGTACGTAGACAGCGGCAAGTCCTTGCGAGCTTGCTCACGAGCCACTCCCAGTTCAATCCGCTGCTCGTATAAGGCCCGGGCCTGTTGCTGGAACTCCGCCTCGCTCGCGGTTAGCTTCGCTCCCGCCTCGCCATCCAGCCAGCCGGCACTGCCTTGCCGATTGCTGGTGGCCTGCGTGCGCCACTCGTCCGGCGTGGTGGTTTGCATCGCATCAATGGCCAGCGAGTAGCGGGTGCTATATTCGTTCACATTGGCCGTGCGATGCCGGATCCACTGCCGCCAGCAGTCCATGGGCACTCGGACCAGGAACTTGATCTCCGCCATCTCAAAGGGCGTCGTGTGCCGATGCCGCAGCAGATAACGAATCAGCCCGCGGTCGTCCGAGACCTTGCGAGTACCCTCACCGTAGCTGACGCGCGCCGCCTGCACCACGGCCTGGTCATCGCCCATCACATCGACCAGGCAGACGAAGCCATCGTCGAGCACCGGAACCTTCTTCCAGCGCAGCTCAGCAACTTGATCGGCGTTTGTGGGCATGAACCGTAGCCGACGCGAGCCGAGCGGCGGTGGAGTAGCGATACGACGATGTCCTGGTCCCGCTCGGCTCGCGGGACCTACTGGTCGCCCAATATACCGTCCCTCGGGACCCTCGACCATGGGCACGAAGCGCGCCCCCCGACTCCATCCCTGACGACGTTGGCTTATGGCGTTGTTCAAGGCGCCTGGGCTGGCTTGATGGTGGGTTGGTTGACCTGCGACCGTCTCTCGCGCGCCTCATCGCGACGCACGGCCACGTCGAAGTAACCAAGCATCATTTCGTCCTGAGATTGAAAGCCGTTGTGGACATCCAGGGTCGGGTCGGGGTTCGCTGGATTGGCTGCGGAATTATCAAAATGAGCCACGCAGCGCAAACGTGTACCGCTGGGCAGAGCCCGCGGCTTGAGCAGCCGATAGGAGGTCTGCCAGTTGAAATCATAACGCGGCACGTCGAGCAAAATCTCTGATTCGCCGTTGGGAAACTCCGCTTCGAATCGAAAAGCGGCGCCGCGAGCATGCATGTGGGGCATCAGGCCCAGCAGCCGCGAGGCGCGCGGTGAGCGGATCGAGCTGGCCGTGACTAAATGCCGCGCCGCCCCGGCGGGTATCACAAACGAGCGGTTCAGCACACTGCCCGTCACGATTTCGTGGCGGATTTCGTCGGAATCAGCAAATACCAACCCCAGCCGGGTTGTGTCGAGTTGCTCAGAACCATTCGGCGTGTAATGGATTTGAAACACAATTTGAGAGCCGGCCACGATCCGTTTCGCCATGCCTTCCGGGTACGGCGCAGGACGAAACCCCGGCACGTAGGTTCCCAGGTAACCATCGGTCGTGCCGTCCTTGAGCGCCTGCTCCGGGCTGCCGGCAAACGCGAACACCGTCACATGGTGCACAACCGCACGGTTGCCGGGCATCACTTGCGCCACGCTCACCCATTGATCTTCCTTGAAGCCCGGATCGACGATGAAAAACTGGTAATCGAGCACCCCCTTGGCGGTGACCGTGAAGGGTGTATCTCGCATCGCCACAACCAGATCGGGCTCTCGCGCAAACTGCCAGCCGGAGGGTAAAAACTTAGGCGGCTCGGGCGTTGTGCTGCGATCCCCTTCCGGCGCGCCGGCCGCCGCCCAGCCGCACAGCAGTTCTTTCTCCTCGGCGGATAGTCGGCGATCTCCCTCGAACTCACCAAATTGCGGATTCGCATGCCATGGCGGCATCCGATCATCCTCGACGACTTCCGCAATCATCTCTGCCCAACCGGCGACCTCGTCGTACTCGGTGAGCGCGAAGGGACCGATTTCGCCGGCGCGATGACACTCCACGCAACGCTTGTTGAGGATGCCCGCAATGTGCGACGCGTAGGTAACGGAGCTTTTCTGATCGGGGGCCCGCACGCGACCGATCAAGCAACCGGCAACTTCCGTCGTCGGTGCGCTGACCGCCTTCCCGTTGAGCAGTTCATCCAGTGCTTCTTGCAAATCGTTCCGCTGCGGTTTGGGACTCGCATAGCCCGGGCCATACTGATCGTCAATTCGCCCCCGATATCGCACCACCAGCTCGCGATCCAGAACCAAGACTTCCGACATCCGCGTGGCGGCAAACATGTCGGCCACGCGGTTGCCGGGGTCCTTGAGCAGCGGAAAATCGATGTGGTGGAGTTGCGCGAAGGCGGCCAGCTCGGGTACGGAATCCTGCCGATTGGAATCGATGCCCAAGAACGCGACGCCCCGACCGCGATACTCGGCCGCCAACTTCTGCATCCGCGGACCATACAACCTGGCCAGCGGACACTCGACCCCCAAAAACATCACCACGGTAAAGCGATTGTCCTTGGAATCGACAAGCGAAACCCGCTTGCCGTGATAATCGCGGAGGGTGAAGTTAACGATCCGAGAACCGTGCAGGACGGCCTCGGTTTGCCGTGCCTTGGGCGCCAACGCTGCCTTTCCGCTTCCCTGCGGACGGTTCCCAGGCGGGCTCCCAACCCCAACAGCAGCCGGCTCTTCTCCCCGCAAGCCGGCCTGCCAAAACCAGAGTATGGGTAGAACCAGAATCCATTCCCAGCGCATGGCTACGTCCTGACGGTAAGAGCACATCGGGCGCGCAAGCGATGCGCGACAAAATTTCAAGTCGCCACCGGCGCCGCACGATCAACGAGGGCTTGTCGCCAAACCTCGCCCAAGAAGGGCTCGCTGTTCAGCCGCAGACAAGACCAGACGCAAAGAAATGACTTCACCCAATCCAGCCCCGGAAGTCCCACGGTGCATCCAGGTTGATCATAGTCTGCCTTGACGCGCTTCGCAAACCGTAATGCTTGCCGCTGGGTCACTCCTACTTTGCCAGCAACTCTTCGAGAAGCCTGGCGACGAGCGCCGGATTGTCCGATTTTCGCAGATGTTCAATCCGCGCCGCCGGCAGTTTGAGCTTTTCGAGGGCTGAAACGATATGCTTCCACTGCGTTTCGCGCTTCTTGCCTTCGGCCAGATACAAATCGGTCACCAGCTCTCCAAGTCGTTGCAAGGAAATGGCCTCCTTGTTGTCGTAGTAACGCTGGATGACCTTTTGTTGATATTTGGAGTATTCGGCCATGGCAACTGGGAGTCGGGGTTCAGAAGTCAGGGGCCAACCTTAGCAGTATCGCCGTTTACGTGGCGGAAGAAAAGGCAGAAACTATCGGCAACTTTGTGTCCGGGCCGGACCGATTGTCCTCGCCACCCGCTACCAGCTACCCGCCACCTGCTCCTTCTTCCCATGTCCAGCGCCCATCGGCGGTTTATCGGCGGGGCCTGGATCACGGGACTGGGGACGCTCGCCAGCCGAGTGCTTGGACTGATGCGGGATATTGCCACCGCGGCCCTTTTGGGGCTGGGTGCCTCGGGCATCATGGATGCGCTGGTGGTTGCGGTGCGGATTCCGAATCTCTTTCGTCGTTTGTTTGGCGAAGGCGCGCTCACGGCCAGCTTCCTGCCCGCCTTTGCCGCGGAGCGGGAACGATCGGTCGACGATGGCTGGAAACTGGTGACCGCCATGCTCGTGTGGCTAACGGCCGTTCTCACCGGAATCGTCCTGGTCGCGGAAGTTTTGCTCGCGATCGGTTGGTTCTGGGCCGGCGAAAACAGGGGGGTCTCGCTGTTGATCGAGCTGGTCGCCGCGAATCTTCCGTATGTGGTAAGCATCTGCGTGGCGTGCCTGCTGGCCGCAACCTTGCAGGCGTTGGGCCGATTTGCCGTCGCGGCCTGGGCTCCCACGTTGCTCAACGTCTGCTGGCTATCGGCCGCCTGGCTGGTGGCGCCGCGCGTAACGAGCGACAAATCAATTCAAGCCTGGGTCATCGTCGCCAGCATTCAGCTGGCCGGAGTGCTGCAGGCACTGGTGCAATTTCCGGCGCTGCGTGCGGCCGGATTCCGCTTCGTCTACGATTGGCAATCGAGCCGCGCGAGCGTG
>SXHT01000002.1 GCA_005773095.1 Planctomycetaceae bacterium | reverse complement strand
GGCCCTGGACCTCGGAACGCTTGTAGGGCCGGCTGTGCCGGCCGGATTCGCGCGACTTTCCCATCCACGACCGGCAATGCCAGCCCTACCAGGTTGCCGAATGCAAAACACGGATGGGCCCTGGACCTCGGAACGCTTGTAGGGCCGGCTGTGCCGGCCGGATTCGCGAGACTTTCCCATCCACGGCCGGCAATGCCAGCCCTACCAGGTTGCCGAATGAAAAACACGGATGGGCCGTGAGCGAGACTGTTCGTTCCTGGTTGCCAGCGCCGCGTTTGCCCGCGCCCGTTGCTTGCTCGCCGCGGCGGGCCTATCATACGCTGCTCGCGGATCGATTCAGGTTTTCCAGCCCCTATGCAACCTTCGGGGACGCGCGGTGATTCAATCTTTTCTTGGCCAGTTGTCTGCCGCCGGGTTGGCGATCTCGGCCGAAGCCAATGCTTTGGTTCCGCAGCTGCCGGGTCCCGAGGCAACGCAATGGCACTGGCTTGGTTTCGGCATCTGTGTGGCCGTTCTGCTGGTGCTGGACCTGTTTGTATTCCACCGCGAATCGCACGAGCCAAGCCTCCGCGAGTCGTTCCTCTGGACCGTCGCCTGGGTCAGCCTGGCACTGCTCTTTAACGCCTACATCTGGTGGTGGCGGGGTCCCCAGCACGCGATCAACTTTCTCGCCGGATACCTGGTCGAATGGTCGCTGTCGATGGATAACGTCTTCGTCTTCGCGGTCATCTTTAGCTTCTTTCGGGTTCCCGTGAAGTACCAGTATCGGGTGCTGTTTTGGGGGATTTTGGGGGCCGTCGTCATGCGGCTGACCTTTGTCCTCCTGGGGGCGGCCTTGATTCACCGCTTCGACTGGGTCATGCCGATCTTTGGCGCCTTTCTGATCTATACCGCGGTCAAATTGGCATTCTCGGGGGAAACCGACGTTGACCCAGAGCACAACATCCTGATGCGATTGGGCCGCAAGGTCTTCCGGGTTGCCAAGGGATTGCATGGAAATCATTTCATCGCCCGCGAGGACGGCAAGCTTTGCGTAACGCCCCTGTTCTTGGTGCTGCTGGTGATCGAGAGCACCGACGTGGTGTTTGCCGTCGATAGCGTACCGGCCATATTTGGCATCACGCAGGACGCATACATCGTGTTCACCTCGAACATTTGCGCCATCCTGGGCCTGCGGGCGCTCTACTTTTTGTTGGCCGGGGTGATGGATTTGTTCCGTTACTTGAATTACGGTTTAAGTGCGGTGCTGGGCTTCGTGGGCCTTAAGATGGTGCTGGAGTTTGTCGGCCATCAGCCCTGGGCGCCCGGTTTCATCGCACTTAAGCCAAACCAGCATTTGTTCTCGCCGGCGCAGTCGTTGGCGATTATCATGACGTGCCTCGCCGTATCGATCGTGGCCTCGGTGATCGCCAAACGTCGCGAAGACAGGTCGGCTGGCGACGACGTGGATGGAAATCCTGAAACCGTGGCAAGAGCGGGTCCCGAGCCCCGGGCCTCGAGCCCCAAGTCCCCCGTATGAAACATGTCCTGATCACTGGCGGCGCGGGCTTCATCGGCAGCCATCTGGCTGAGATCATGCTGGCCCGTGATTGCCGCGTCACGGTGATTGACGACGAATCGACGGGCACCATCGAGAATCTGGCCGCGATCAAGGATCACTTCAACTTTCATTACATCCAGGACACGGTTGCCAACAAGAGCTTGATGCGACAGGTCGTTTCCGACGTCGACGAGGTGTACCACCTGGCCGCCGCCGTGGGCGTGCAGTTGATCTCGGCCGCTCCGATTCACACGATCGAAACGAATATCTACCCGACCGAGCTGCTCTTGAGCGAGCTCTTGCGCCGCAAGAAACTCGGCCACAACGTCAAGTTGTTCCTGGCCAGCTCCAGCGAAGTTTACGGCAAGAATCCCAAGCCGCGTTGGAGCGAGGACGACGACATGGTGTGGGGGCCGACCACGCGCATGCGGTGGTCGTACGGCGCCTCGAAAGCGATCGACGAGTTTTTGGCGCTGGCATATTGGCGCGAGCATCAACTGCCAATCGTCATCGGCCGCTTCTTCAACGTCGTTGGCCCGCGGCAGACGGGCCGCTACGGTATGGTGCTGCCGCGTTTTGTCGACGCGGCCATGGAGGGTCAACCGTTGGTCGTCCACGACGATGGCCAGCAGGTGCGCTGTTTCGCTCATGTGAGTGACGTGCTCCGCGCGGTCATCGAACTCATGGAAACGCCAAAGGCCGTGTCGGGCGTGTTCAACATCGGCAGCGACGAGCAGGTGTCGATCAACGAGCTGGCCCAGCGCGTGATCGCCGCCACGGGCAAAGAAGAATTGACGATCGAGTACCAGTCGTACTCGGCCGCCTACGACGAGGGTTTCGAAGACGTCCGCTGCCGCGTCCCCGATCTTCGCCGCCTGGAAGCCACGATCGACTCCCGCCCAACGTACGACCTGACGGCCATCATCCGCGAAGTGGTGGAACACGCCCGGGCGAAAGTTCGCTGGTAACGGCGGGCCACCCCGAGGGTACCCGGCGCCGCTAAACAGGGCGACTTTTCGAGCGGTCGCCCTGTTTAGCGGCGAGGCTTGCCCGCCGTGACATCACGATAAGGATACGGCACCACCATCGTCCAAGTCTGCCGTGGCTTCCCTTCCTTCTTGGGATTATTCTCCGCGTACGTAATCGCCCGATTCATATCGAACGGTGTGTTCAGGTAAACCTTCCAGAAACCGTGCGCCCACGGCGTTGGCACGCATCCCTCGGGCGTCTCGAACTTGAGCAGCGGATTGAGTCCATCGGCGTTGAGTTTGCGCGTGACCGCCGAGCGCAGGTGCATGAGCATGCCCTCGATTTTTCGCGGATGCCGCGCTAGCACAAGATGCACGTGCTCCGGCAGAATCGAGCAGGCGTAGCAGCGGTAGCCGCCTTCTTCGATGGCTTCCTGAAAGGCCAGGCCGACGGCTAATGCTTGTTTGCCGCTGAGCACCACGGGCGGATACTTGAGCGCCGCCTTTGCGGCACGTCGCAAACGATGGTCGCAGGGTGCGCGAGCCACCGAGCGGTGCGTGTCAACTTTTGTCGCGGGACCGAATCGCAGCAATTCCCAGCGGCGAATCCACGTGGACCACGATCCGCGCGGGTCGTTGGGAAGCCAAAAACCATAAAACGACATGATGGCATGATAACCGAGCACCATTTCGGCGATTGTACCGCGAACGTCACGGCGGGCAAGCCGCGCCGCTAAACAGGCTAACCACTCGAAAAGTCGGGCTGTTTAGCGGCGCGGCTTGCCCGCCGTCTTTCGCGTGGTGGCGGAAGTCGCGTTTTTCCGCTAGAATAAACCTCTGGGGCAGATCGAAACCTCTGAGGCATCTCATGCGACGCACTTCTCGCGCTGCGTTTACGCTGGTGGAAATGCTGGTGGCCATGGCGGTCACGCTGATTATGATGGGCGCGGTGGTGACCATGTTCGGCAACGTGGCCAACAGCATCACCGGCAGCCGCGCCATCATGGAAATCTCCGAGCGCCTGCGCAACTGCCGCAACACGCTGCAACGCGATCTGGGCGGCGTCACCGTGACGATGTTGCCGCCCCGCCGGCCCGAAAGCGACGAAGGATATTTCGAGTACGTCGAAGGACCGGCGACCGATTTCTGGCCGATGGACTTTTTCAGTCCGCCCGTGCATTGGCCGAACGGTCCTGGATCGCCTCCGGCGGACGCGGATTTTCCCATTAACCCCATAGGTCCGCCGCTTACCGCCGTTCGCAGTCTCGCGGGCGATGTCGATGACTTTGTAATGTTCACGGCCCGATCGCGCGGCGAGCCGTACGTCGGCACCGTCAATAATAGCAACCTGCAATCGCTGACCGCGGAGATCATTTACTTCACCGGCATTGCTCCCAACACACCTACGATCATCGATGCTCAGACGGGCCAGCAGTTTCAACTACGCACGCTATACCGTCGCGTCCAGTTGGTGAATCCATCGACAGATCCAAATATCTTCGACGCGGGCGATCCACTTTTGACTTTTCGCAACAAACATGATTTGTCGGTCCGGTTTGACGGGACCAATTATACGTCAAACACGCTGGGCGACTTGACCAAACGCGAAAATCGTT
>SXHT01000151.1 GCA_005773095.1 Planctomycetaceae bacterium | reverse complement strand
ATACCCGCACCGAACAGCGGCGCGTGCTCGCGCAATCGGTCTATCGGCGTGACGGCTTTGAGATCGATCTGGCAGTGCCGCTTGAGCATCAGTGGTCCATCTTGATTCCGGACACGGCGATGCATTCCTTCAGAAGCACACACAACGAGGTGAAGTGGAAACTGCTGGTGAAAGGCGACGTCGCGGGTTGGCCCAATTTCGAACGCGAGTATCCGCTGATTGTCTTTCCCACGGATCATTGCGAGGTGGAGGCATGACGCCGCGGCCAATCGAAATCTTGTTCGACGACGATCGCACGCAGTTCAACCCTGGCGAAGAACTGTCGGGGCAGTTCTTGGTCGTGCCCGATGATGCCCACAGTCTCAAGGCGGTTGAGTTGTCAGTATTGTGGTACACCGAGGGCAAGGGAGACGAGGACATCGGCGTGCATCATTTCGAGCGACTCGACGCGCAAGACGGCGCAAGCGACCTGCGCCGACCAATCGCGTTTCGCACGCGTTTGCCGAACAGCCCGCTTAGCTACCAGGGAGCTATCGTGAAGATTGTCTGGTGCGTGCGCGTGCGGGCATTTCCTCTGCGCGGCGACGATTTCGTTTCGGAGGAACGGTTTCACTTGGGCAACGTTCCCGCCGCCGAACAACCCGCGACGTCGTGAAACCACCCATAGAAAAAGGCATGCTCGGTGCGCCGTCCGCTGCGGGCACAGCGAATCGCTCGTCGCCTGCAGGCACAACCAATGCCCCGTCTGCCACGGCACGCGGAGCGTACCTGCGACTTTGCAATCCTTTCTCAACGCGTTTCCTGCGGCCAGGAGCGATTCCCTTTGTGTTTGCCCACGGTTGGAGCGCGGACCGGCTGATCGATTCGCTGGAGGCCAACGCCTGGCGAGGCGCCATCATCGGGCCGCATGGCAGCGGCAAGTCAAGCTTGCTGGCGTCGTTGTTGCCAGAATTGGAAAAACGCGGCATTCGCCCCCATCTGATTTCACTGCACGATGGGCAGCGCTGGCTGCCCCGCACGGGCCGGTCCCAAAGCGACGAGACGCGGGAATCGCGTCGCGGACCAACGCAACCGCGTGTGCTCTGGGTCATCGACGGCTACGAGCAACTCAATCGCTTCAGCCGCTGGCTGGTCGCGCTCCGCTGTCGGCGGCGCGGCTGGGGGCTTCTGGTGACTGCCCACCATACGGTTTCCTTGCCCACGATTTTTGCAGCCAGCCCCTCCCTGGCGATCCTGCAAGCGATCGTTGACCGGCTGCTTCCCTCTGGTGTAACAACTCTTACTCCCGTGGAGGCGGCGGAAGCCTACTCCAGGGCCGGTGGCAACCTGCGTGAAGCGCTTTTTTGTCTGTACGACCGCTATCAGCAATGGGCGAATTGACGAACAACCGACCGTCGTGCACCGTACAGATGGTATAAACAGAGCGATTTTGCCGGTTAATTTGGTGGCGCGACGGTTTGGCGTCAAGAACCTAGCGAAAGCAGCCGATTTCGGCTGCTCCCGCGAAAGCGCAGACTAGAGTACAGCAAGGATGCAATCGCGCCGGCAGCGTCGCGGGAGCAGCCCCGCTTCTTGGCGGTCTGCCTCCTCTCCGTCTCGCCGGGAGCGTTAAGCTTTGCCAGCATTAGCCGGCTTGCGCCATGGGCAAGCACGACGCAATACAAAAGTTCCACCAAATGGGCTTCTGCGTCACGGAAATAGTTGACATTGCGATCGGTTCGGATTCTAACTCAGAAAGTGTCCCATTTTTGACCCCGTATTTCCGGAGAGATGTATGAACTCTTACAGGGTGCGTCGCGTTCTGGCTGCCTGTGCGGTGGCTGGCTTGTTGTTAACGGTTCCTGCTGAGAGCCAGGCGATCTTTCATTGGTTCGGTGGAGGTTGCTGCGGTGGCGGCACGACGGCGTACCGACCGTACACCGCCGCGTACGCGCCGGCGGCGCCAGCCTGCAACACGTGTTATAGCCCACCGGCTTGCACCACGTGCTATGCGTGTCCACAAACGTGCAGTCCGTGTCAACAAACGTGCAGCTACGTGCCGCAGACTTGTTACCGCACTGTCTATCAGCAAGTACCCGTGACCTCCTGCCAGGCAGTGCCCGGTTGCGACTCGTGCGGCAATCAGGTTACCGCAATGCGTCCTGTCGTTACCTATCAAACGCAAGCGCGACTGGTGCCGTACACGACGTACCGCCAGGTGTACGCGCCTCTGGTGAGCTACTCGCCGGCACCGGCTGGCTGTGCGATTGGCAGCTGCGGCCGCAGCACTTGTGCTACATGCACCACGGGCGCGTCGCCGACGTACACGTCGCCGACACCCAGCTACCCCATGTCCCCCAGCTACCCGTCGACGCCCAGCATCCAAGGCAATTCAGGTAGCGCGGCGCCCAGTTTGGCGCCCACACCGGCCCCGTCTTCGACAGAAGTGCCTCGTACGTTCCAAGATGGTTCCGGCGTGACCGATCCGGAATCGCGCCTGCGAGTGATTCCCGACGATTCAAATCAGAATGGCGAAGCGGCCAACAAGAATACCAACTCCACGCTCACGCCGCGGCTGCTCAACTCAGATGACCGCACAACGTATCGTCCCATGAAGCGTACCGCGACCGTGATCGCGGTGGCCGCCGAGGAAAACGTCGACGACGAAGGCTGGCGCGCCGCCCGACGCTAAGATTCACTGGTTCGACTCCCGACCCACGCCAACCGCCTTGTCACCCGCGTGACAAGGCGGTTTTTTTGGCTTCGCCATCAGGCTTTCTCCGTGCGATCGGCGCCTCCCTCGAACGATAAAGCCTGCATGCGGCATGCCACTTGTTGACCACTCGTCACGCGATGCGTAACAGCTACGTTGCCGGCGGCCACAAACGGCTTTATCATGCGTGCATGACGAACGCCCGAATTGCCGACGAACTGGAGCTGATCGCCGATCTGCTGGAGTTTCAAGGCGCGAACCCGTTTCGCGTGCGCGCCTATCGAAACGGCGCCCGTGTGGTCCGCGACATGCCGGAGCCTGCCGAAGCGATTGCCAGAAATCCCCATCGCCATCTGGCGGAGTACGAAGGCATCGGCGCGGACCTCTCGGACAAAATTCAAACGCTGGCCACCACGGGCTCGCTACCATTCTTGGATGATCTCAAGGCCAAAGTGCCGCAGAGTGTGCTGGCGCTGCTCCGCATCCCCGGTCTCGGCCCGAAGAAGGCGGCCGCCTTGCACAAAGAGCTGCAGATCACGACGCTGGAACAATTGCGCGACGCATGCCAGGCCCACCGTGTGCGCGAACTCAAGGGCTTTGCCGCCAAGACCGAAGACATGATTCTCGCCGGCATTGACCAGGCCGCCACCGCCACCGAGCGAATCTATTGGGCTGAGGCGGACGTTATCGCGCAGGCGCTCGTGAATTATCTCGATGCCGGCGAGGGCATCGAGAAAATCGAAGTCGCGGGAAGTTATCGCCGCGGTAAAGAGACCATCGGTGATCTTGATCTGCTTGTAGTTTCTCCGTCGCCGGATACTGTGATGGACCGCTTCGGCCAATACGACGACGTCGAAATGGTAATCGTCCGCGGCGATACCAAGATGTCGGTCCGTCTGCACAGCGGCCTGCAGGTGGACTTGCGCGTGGTGCCGGCGGAGTCGTTCGGGGCAGCGCTGCAATACTTCACCGGCTCCAAAGATCACAACGTGATTCTCCGTGGCCTGGCGAAGGACAAAGGGCTCAAGGTCAACGAATATGGCGTGTATCGTCTGGCCGGCCAGGGGAACAACGACCAGGAACAGTACGTCGCCGGACGCACGGAAGAGGAGGTCTATCAGGCCATCGACTTGCCATGGTTTCCTCCCGAAATTCGCGAAGCCCGCAAGGAGTTTGAATGGGCCGCTCAAGGCAGGCTTCCCCAGCTCGTTGCCTTGCAGGATATTCGTGGCGATCTGCACATGCACACCACCGAGAGCGACGGCCAGGACTCGCTCGAGGCCATGATCGCGGCGGCTCAATCGAGAGGTCTTGAGTACATCGCGATCACCGATCATTCCCAGCGCGTCAGCATGGCCAATGGATTGAACGGCGAACGGCTTCGGCAGCAATGGAAGCGGATTGACGAACTGAACACGAGCCTGCGAGGTATTCGCGTGCTCAAGGGTGTTGAGGTGGACATCCTGGAAAAGGGACCGCTTGACATCGAGGACCAGGTGCTTGCCGAAGCCGATTGGGTCGTTGCCAGCGTGCACTACGGGCAAAACCAGCCGCGCGCACAAATCACGGCGAGGATCGTGGGGGCAATCAAGAATCCGCACGTCTCCGCGATCGCCCATCCGACGGGCCGCCTGATCAATCGCCGCAAAGCCTACGAAGTCGATCTGGATGCCGTGTTCCAGGCCGCCGGCGACTACGGCAAGCTGCTCGAGTTGAACTCCAATCCCGCTCGGCTCGATCTCGACGACGTGCAGTGCGCCGCCGCCAAGGCCCGCGGCATTCCAATTGTGATCTCAACCGATGCCCACAGCACGCTGGGGCTCACGGTGATCCGCTACGGTATCATGCAGGCCCGTCGCGGCGGACTGACGAAAGCCGACATCGCCAACACGCGGCCGTGGGACGAATTACGAAAGCTGATCGGCAAGTCGTCAGCTCGAATCGATTGAATCTGAAACCCGCCTCGGACACCCTCGGTAAAAATTGCACCGCTGTCCCCCTCGCGTCAACACGCCCAGCCATTTGAGAATAAAACACGGGAAGCAACGAAGGTCGCGACAAGCGTTCATGATTCGTTCTCCTCGATTTGGATCTCACAGATCCTCGTAGGCAACCGAGAACGTATCGCCGTCTTCAACATCTCCCGACTTGAGGCCGCGCGTAAACCAGCGGACGCGCTGGGCTGATGTGCCGTGCGTGAACGAGTCGGGCACAACGTAACCTTGCGCCTGCTTTTGCAGCCGGTCATCGCCAATCGCGGTTGCCGCATTCAGCGCTTCTTCAATGTCGCCTTCTTCCAGAATGTTACGCATTTTCTGAGCGTGATGGGCCCATACGCCTGCGAAAAAATCAGCTTGCAGCTCAAGTTGCACGGAAACCTTGTTGAACTCTTCTTCGCGCAAACGGCGGCGCAGGCCGTCGACCTTATCGGAAATCCCCATCAGTTTTTGCACGTGCTGGCCAACTTCGTGAGCGATCACGTAGGCCTGCGCGAAATCGCCCGGCGCGTTGAGGCGCTGCTTCATTTCGTTGAAGAAGCTCATGTCGAGATACACATTGCGATCGGCGGGGCAGTAGAACGGCCCGACCGCGGCGCTGGCCAATCCACAGGCGGACTCCACGCGACGGCTGAACAGCACCAGCTTGGGTTTCTTATACTCGCCGCCCATCTGGCGGAAGATGTTTGCCCAGACGTCCTCGGTATCGGCCAATACAACCGAGACAAACTGTTTAAGTTCGCGCTGCGGATCGTTCGCGGGATCGATCGGCGCATCCTGTTCCGGGCCTTGCGCGCCGGGCGGATTCTGCGGTAAGTTCTGCAGCAGCGGCCGCGGATCGATGCCCAGCAAGGCAGCAATCACCACCAGGGCCAACAGACCCAGGCCGCCGCCAATCATCACCGGCCCGCCCCGGCCGCGCCGGTCCTCCACGTTTTCACTTTGGCGTCCGCCTTGCCATCGCATAACTGGTGCCCTGGTTGGTTGTAGCCGAATTCGTTAGACTTCGTCGTCCGAAGCTTGACAACTTCGGCAGCTTACGAAACGGTTTCGCGGCCGTCCAAACGCACGCGGCAACCGTTCACGAGCCAAGAGAGGTAGGACCGGCTTTGCCGGCCGGGCAACGCTTGTAGGGCCGGCTTTGCCGGCCGGGCAACGCTTCGGGGACAGGCACATTTTCCCAGAAAACACGTAGGACAACCTCCTGACAGAACGATGCACCTCGCGTGAACTCGCCAGGAAAATGAGCCAGTCCCCGGCCCGTGAACCGTTACCTCAGGCGAATAGTTTGGTGACTGCTTTCGCCTGAACCAGCTCGCGAGGTTGGTTGAGGTGGTTGTAGACCAGCGTCTCGGGATGGATCCCCAGCGCATGGTACATTGTGGCGAGAATTTCGATGGGATGGATCGGATCCTCAAGCGGGGCGCTGCCGGTCGCGTCTGACTTGCCGAACACGTGGCCTCGCTTGACGCCGGCGCCGCCAATGATGCCCGTGTAGCAGTAGGGCCAGTGGTCGCGGCCGTCGTCGGTGTTGCCGTTGCCGCTGGTGCTCACGCCGCGCTGCGGGCTGCGGCCGAATTCGCCCACAACGACCACCAGCGTTTCATCCAACATGCCGTGCTCGTCGAGATCGGCAAACAACGCCGACACGCCGGTGTCAAGCAGCGGAGCCGATTGGTCGCGCATCCGCTTGGAAAGCTCCACGTGCACATCAAACGAATGATGGTCGCTGTTGGCCACCTTGGGCCAAATCACTTCCACCACGCGCGTGCCGGCTTCCACCAGCCGGCGGGCCAAGAGCAAACTCTGGCCGAACGTGTTGCGGCCGAAACGATCGCGCGTGGCGTCGCTCTCGTGCTTTAAGGCGAATGCGTCGCGGGCGCGGCCGGAAATGATCAGACTCAACGCCTTGTCGTAGTATTCGTTGAGGTCGTACTTCTTGACCGCCTTGTCGATCTCGGGCATCCCCTGGTTGAGCACGTCTCGCAATCGGGCGCGACGCTCCAACCGGGCGGTGGTCACTTCGGGACGGAGCTGCAGGTCGTCGACCGATATCTTCTCCATCTTCTGCAGGTCCATGTCGTCGCCCGGCGGATACAAGTAGTACGGGTCGAAGGCACGCCCCAAAAACCCCGCAGTGCCCCCTTTGCCCACAACACCGCTCTCTTGCAGAGGCCGCGGCATCATCACGAACGGCAGCATGGGCACGGTCGGCGGCTTCAGCCGCGAGACCTGCGAGCCAAACGTGGGAAAGTCTTTGGGGCTCGGAGGTTCAAGCTGGCCGCTTGGGCTCACCTTGTCGGTGGTGTAGCCAGTATGCAACTGGTAGATGGCCGCCGTATGGTTGAACAGTCCCACCGGCGTATAGGCCACGCTGCGCATCATCGTGAACTTGTCGTTCACCTGCGCCAGCTTCGGCAACAATTCCGTGAACTGCACGCCCGGTAACTTGGTGCCGATTGGCTTGAAGACGCTCTTGACGTTGTCGGGTACGTTCTCTTTAGGATCCCACAAGTCGAGATGGCTTGGGCCCCCTTGCAGATAGACGAATATCACGCTCTTGGCTTTTCCCCAGCCGGGTCCGCCCCCGGTCGACTCCTTGGCCTGAACGGCTTTCAACTCCAGCAACTGCCCAAGCGTGAGGCCAAGCATGGCCGAGCCACCAACACGCAAAACGTCGCGGCGCGTGAGTCCGATGCCGGAATCGCAAACGTCTTTGCCAAGCTGACCGGGAATGCGCAACATGAATCGGTCCTCGGGTGGGAAAGCAGAGAGTAAGGCACGCCGTCCCCGGCAAACGGCGCGCGAGCGATCTTCATGCCGGGTGAAACCACCTCAAGTCTAACGGGCTGTGGCGGATCGTGTCAATCGAACGCCGGACTCGGTCAGGGCCAATCAGTGTTTTACATTCGGCAACCTGGTAGGGCCGGCTTTGCCGGCCGTGGATAGGAACGTCACGCGAATCCGGCCGGCACAGCCGGCCCTACAGCGGATTGTCGTGGGCGGCGATGAAACCGACGGTTCCGGCCGCCACCACTTTCGCTGCCCCAATCCGTGGATGGGAACGTCACGCGAATCCGGCCGGCACAGCCGGCCCTACAGCGGATAACTGCTCCGAAAACTTTAGATTAGCGGTTGCCTTGGGAACAGACGTCGAGCGCTCCCTCAGTGTAGCCTGGGGTGGAATCTCGTTTCAAGTTAACCCAAGTTACGGAGATATCATGTTCGGATAAGGACTTACGTGTGATTTAAGGCCCAAGTCTTCACTTCAAGGACGTCGTCCAGACGTCGCAAGCGGCGCGGTAGGCGAAGTCCCAGACGATCCAGCAGCACCGCCTGCCCCTCGTCCGGCTCCGT
>SXHT01000021.1 GCA_005773095.1 Planctomycetaceae bacterium | reverse complement strand
GACATCCTGGTGATTTCCACGCCGGCGGACATCGGCGGTTTCGAGCGATTACTGGGGGATGGCAGTCGCCTGGGCCTGTCGGTCGGATACGCGGTGCAACCCAGGCCAGAAGGGCTGGCGCAGGCACTGATCATTGGCCGGCGATTTGTCGGGCAAGATCGCGTGGCGCTGGTGTTGGGCGACAACATCTTTTTCGGCCAGGGCTTTCAAGCGTTGCTGAATCGGGCGGCGGCGCGCGACGCCGGCGCTACGGTGTTCGCCTATCCCGTACGCGACCCGCAGCGGTACGGCGTGGTGGAGCTCGGCGATTCTGGCCGCCCACTGAGCATCGAAGAAAAGCCTCGCAGCCCCAAATCGCGTCATGCCGTGACGGGGTTGTATTTCTACGACAACGACGTCCTGGAGATTGCGGCCCATCTAAAACCTTCGTCGCGCGGCGAACTGGAAATCACGGATGTCAACCGCGAATACCTGCATCGTGGCAAGCTGCATGTGGAGCGTTTTTCGCGCGGCTTCGCCTGGCTGGATACGGGCACCCATGAGTCCCTCTTGCAGGCGTCCAACTTTGTGCAGACGATTGAGTCGCGGCAGGGGCTCAAGATTGCCTGCCTCGAAGAAGTGGCATATCGCAAGGGATTCATTACCGCCGAGGCGCTCACACAACTTGCGGTCACGGCGGGAGCGGAGCTGCGCGAGTATCTCCTCGACGTGGTCGCCGACAGGGACGCCGACAGGGACGCCGACAGGGACGCCGAGGCGCCGCCGCCGCCGCAGGCCGGCGTGACTCCACCGCCGGTGCTATCGCAAACGCTTGGGCTGGCCACGATAAATTCCAACCCCCTGACAACGCAATGAATGTGCGCGAAGCAGATTTGCCGGGGGTAATGCTGATCGAACCTCGCGTGTTCGCCGACGACCGCGGATGGTTCATGGAGACCTATCACGCAGTTCGACTAGCGGCCGCTGGAATCGACGTTGCATTCTTGCAGGACAATCATTCGCTCTCGCGGCGGGGCGTGCTCCGGGGACTGCACTATCAGATCCATCATCCGCAAGGAAAGCTGGTGCGCGTCGTGCGGGGAGAGATCTTCGATGTTGCCGTCGACTTGCGCCGTTTTTCACCAACCTTTCGACATTGGTTGGGCATGCGAATCGGGGCCGACGATCGGCGCCAGATCTATGTTCCGCCCGGCTTTGCCCATGGATTTTTGGCACTTAGCGAAGTCGCCGAGGTGGCCTACAAGTGCACCGATGTGTATTACCCCGAGCACGAACGGACGTTGATCTGGAATGATCCTCAGATCGGCATCGGCTGGCCGCTGGACGGCCCACCGCTCGTCTCCGAAAAAGACCAGCGCGGCCAGCGACTCGTCGATGCGGAGTGCTTCGGGGATGTGCCGAGTCAATCGTCCGGCCCATCGCCCGTTTTGAAATCGCCGCACTTCCCACTGTCGAGCGTCCCCAGCGGCCTCTCGGCAATTCGCTAGGCGATCGTCTGCATGTATTCGGCAATCGCTGCCTTCCAGTGTGGTAAGGCTGCCCCGGCAGTCGCCTGATATTTGCTTGTGGCCAGTACGCTATACAAGGGGCGGCTCGCGGCGACGGCGTACTCAGCGGTTGAGATGCGATCGACCTGGGGCGACAGTCTGGCTAGTCGAAAAATCTCCGTGGCAAACTCGTGCCAGGTGGCTTCGCCATCGCAGGTGACATGATAGATGCCGCGAGCGTTCGACTCGCTCAAAAACACAATTGCTCTTGCGACATGAATCACATAGCTGGGTGTGCAGCGCTGATCGTCGACGATTCGAAGCCGGTCGCGCTCGCGGGCCAGTCGCAGCATCGTTTCAACAAAGTTCGACGGCGCCGATTGCTTGCGGCGGCCGTACAAACCGCAGGTGCGCACCACGAGATGCTTTTTCCAGGCTGCGGCGTGACGTTCACCGGCCAACTTTGACTGGCCGTAGACGTTGATCGCTCCTGGCGCATCGGTTTCCGCATAAGGAACCTGCCGCGAGAGATCGGCGCCAAATACGTAATCGGTGCTGATCTGAACCAGCGTCGAGTCCAGTTCGCGGCAAAGGCTGGCCAGAGCCGCGACCGCGTCGGCATTCATCGCATGGCAAAGGGCCGGCTCTTGCTCCGCACGATCGACGGCCGTGTATGCCGCGGTATTGATCACCACCAGAGGTTGCAGACGTTTGAGAACCTCCGCAACCCTATCGGGCTCGAGCAAGTCGCATTGATGACGGCCCAGACCGACGGCGCGTTCGCCGAGTTGGCGGCACAGCTCAGCGCCGAGCTGCCCCTCGGCTCCCAGGACGACAATCGGTTTCGGTAGGCTCATGTCCGGCAGTTTAAAAGGCCGTGATACGGCCGGACAAGACTGGTGCGGGCGAGCAAAAAAAGCGTGGCTCGCGAATCTCTTGCAGGACGGATCTTCAATCCGTCCCCTGCGGTGCGCTGTGGGAAAGAGGCAACCCCTACCGCTCGATCACCTTCTTCGCGCGCCGGGAAAATGCCAGCACTGCAGCGGATGCCATCGCAGCTAAGAACAAAGACGACGGCTCGGGGGCGACGACAGAACCCGTGGCGCCCGCGAAGTTCGTCGGCGAGTTGATCCCCGTGCTCAGGTTGCGATTCAATGAACTGGTATTGTTGAGCGGAAGCTGACCATTGGTAAAAGTAAAGGTATTGATGCCATTCGAAAAATTCAGCGTGTCTCCCGTAACGAAGAAGAAATTAGGCGGGATGATGTAATCCGGCGTGGGGGAGTTGGGCAGGGCGTCGAAATCGGCCGTGGCCATCAAAAAGAACTTGTTGGCAGTCGCTGTACTCGGCAGGTCGTTGGGGTAGGTATAAGCGGGGTTGATGGCGTTTGTATCAAAGGTGTGGGCAAACGCTACCGAGCTAAACAGGTTATCCTGACCATTCAGTCCGGATACTTCCTTCATCTCGATGAATTGCACATTTCCCGCCGCATTCGAAAAGATCTCGTTAATGGCCCAAGTGTGCAGATCCGCCTGGGCGGGCGCGACGACAACGAGAGCCGACAGCAAAACAAAGCCCGCCGCCCAAAACTTCTGAGACCGCATTGTGGGTTCCCCCCCTAGAAAGAGTTCGCCT
>SXHT01000001.1 GCA_005773095.1 Planctomycetaceae bacterium | reverse complement strand
CCGGAGGCGACGGGGTGGGGTCAGGCCGAGACGGTGCAGGAGGATCGCTTGGGCTTCGTCGGGTTCCGTGACGCAACGTAGTGTTATGCGACGCTCGGGACCGCCCCGGGGATCGCGCGCCCGCAATTCCACGTCGCCGCTTTTGAGTTTTGCCAAGTCTTCCATCACCGTTCGTGGAGCATCGCCCAGTCCGGCCCCGCGCATCCAGCCGGCCAGCGTCTTCCACAGAATCGGAAAGGGGGACATTCTACTTATGTGGGTATTTGCGGGGTCTGCCGCGCGGGCGCAAGGTGGAATCGAGTCCCAACCGCTTCGCAGTGCGCTCCGTCCATCGCTCACCGGCCCTATGAAAAAACTAAATCGGAGTGAAATTGACATAGAAGCCAGTGGAGTTACGGCTCGAAGGACTGAAGTCGAGCTCGATAGTGGAACGCAAAACGGCCGCTGAAACTGCCGGGTAACCGTTCATGGGCCAAGAGAGGGGGACAGGCACATTTTCCCGGGAACCACGTTGGACAACCACGCAACCGTACGATGCACGTCTCGCGAATTCGCCGGGAAAATGAGCCAGTCCCCGGCCTGTGAACGGTTACCGCCGGGCAACAAGAAAAACCGATAGGCTCTTCACCGCTGGCGGCCGCCTGGCGGATGAGGGGCGATACTTTTCTTGGAGGGCGAGCACGTGTGCGTGCGCCTTTCTCCAGTTCACCAAAAGTGCGTGTATTAAGCGAATTGCCTTTGCCGGGACCGACTTCGAGAGGGGGCATGCACTTCGGCTCATCTTCTTGTTGGCAATGGCCGATTCATAAGTCGCTAATACCCGCAGGCGGAATGCCCAGGCATTTGTCCGCAGGGCACGGAGACATCGCAGTCTGGACGAACCCAGTTTGCATCGTGCGCGCCGATTGTGAATCGCGCGTCACACTCAGCCCTTTCTCATGGAGAGTTTTTCATGTCAGTCTCAGCGATCGCGGGCAGCGCCTTAAGCGGCGCGTCGGCGGCGGCCTCGGGTGCTGCCAAGGCCGGCAGCAGTTTGTTCGCCGATCTGTTCCAGCGAGCCAAGGGCGCTCGTTCCAGCAGTCTGAACTCCGCCACGACGGAGACCAACCTCGGCGAGCTGGCGCGCGATGCTCAAAACCAGCTCGGCGAGTTCAAGCAGGCACTGCAGAAAATTTTCGCTAGCGCCGACATCGACACCAGTTGGGAAATCCACCTGAAAAGTAACGGCCGGGGCGGCCTGCAAGTCAACGCAGACCATCCTGACTGCGACAAGATCGAGCAGCTCTTGCAACAGGATCCCGAACTGCTGGAGAAATTTAACGCACTCAAAGCCGCCCATGATCGCCTGCGTGCCAAGGGTGGCGAGGCAACGCTCAACGATCCTCGCGCACCGGCTTTCGCGGTCGTCTACTCGGGCGCCGACGCACACGTTGAATTTGAGTGAACCCCGTCAATCCGCCTGCCGGGCCGCCTGCCGGGCCGAATGGCGGGACGACATCCGCCGTGTCGAGTGGGTTCTGCCCTACGCGGGCGGATTCGAAATCCGCGCTGTCGTCAGCACTTGCTCGGCAGCTTGCTCTCCGCTGTGGATGCAGTGCGGCACTCCCACTCCGTGATAGGCGTTGCCGGAGAGCGCCAGGCCCGTTTGCCTGGCCGCGAGAGATTCGATCCGTGCAACAAGTTCGGTATGACCGAGATGATACTGCGGCATGGCGCGCGGCCAGCGGGCGATGCCCACGTGCAGCGGTTCGCCGCGAATTTCCAGCAGATCGGCGAGTTCCGCGGTGGCGATCGCACGCAATCGTTCATCGGGCAGTTCGGCGAGTTCCGGCTGGCACGCGCCCCCGATGAAGACGCGGATCAGCACCTGGTCCTCGGGAGCGCGGCCCGGATACTTGTTGCTGGCAAAACTTGCCGCCAGAATCTGCCGCTTTTCGATTGCTGGCACGACGAACCCAAAACCATCGAGCGGGTGGGCGATGTCTTGACGATGATAGACGAGCGTCACGACCGATGTGCTCGCATAGGGAATCGCATCTAAAGACTTTGCCAATTCCGCATCGGATGTCTCCAGCAAGCGTGCAGCCCGAAACGCCGGCACGGCCAGAATGACCGAATCAAACTCCTGTCGTTCGAACGGCGAGTGTTCGCCACGGGGCGACGGCGCAATGCGTAGTTGCCACGGACCGTCGGCCGATCTTTCGATTCGATCAATGGCGGCGTTAAGCCGGATGGATTCGGCGGGCAGCTTTTCCGCCAATCGTTCGACCAGGCTGGACATGCCGCCACGTGGGGCGACGAACATTCCGTACCGTGCTCCGCTCTGCGGCGGTAGATGTCGGCCGCCGCCTTGAAGCGTGGCGCGAATCAGGCTGCCATATTTCTGTTCCATTTCCAGGTAACGCGGCATCGTGGCCTTGAGGCTAAGCCGTTCCGGGTCGGCCGTGTAGATGCCGCCCACCAGTGGCTGGACGAGCCGTTCAAGCACCTGGCGTCCGAATCGCCGGCGGACGAATGAGCCAAGGCTTTCGTCGTCGGGCGATTTCCGCGCAGGTATGAACCGCTCAGCAAGCAGACGCAGCTTGCCCGTCAGACTCAACAGCGGCGTCGTCAGAATCGGTCCCAGTCGTGTGGGGGACATCAGCACAAAGCCGTCGGGCAGCTTCACCAATCTGCCGCGGTGGACAACGTACACCTGCCGGCGCGTTTCGTCCGTCGTCAACAGGTCTCTGTCCCAACCAAGCCGCCGGCAGAGATCGAGTCCCCAGGGGGCGGTGGTGATGAAGTTGTCAGCACCCTGTTCGATGAGCAGCATGCCTTCGTGAACGGTTCGTAACGAACCACCCAGCCGGCTACTGGCTTCGAACAGACGGATGGACGCACCCGGCGCAAGCTCGAACGCGCGGAACGCCGCCGCAAGGCCCGTGATCCCGCCACCGACCACCGCGATTCTGATTGGCTGAGGCATCAAAGGGTTGCATCACGCAGCAAGGTGAAGTGGCAAAAGAACTTGCAAGCCTACAGGGAGAGTCTTTATGATAGCTGGAAGCGACGCCCAAGGGGGTCAGGAGTTGACGCGCGGGCTGGAGTTCCGCCTTGAGTCGGAAAGTATCGGGCGCCGAAAGTTGGAACGCCAACGAAACCCACTCCGGACTCCAGCATGTCCTAACAGAAACCTAATCGCCAGATGGTATCCATAACGTCTCGGAGTGCGACCAGGCAACCCCAGCACATGGAGCCTATGGCCAGCGAACGTATTCTTGTCGTTGACGACGAGGAAGATCTACTCGAGCTGATTCGTTTCAATCTCACCAAGGAAGGCTATCGCGTTGCGTCGGTAGCCAGCGGCGAGGCGGCCATCCAGGAGGCTCGCAGATTGCTTCCCGATCTGATCGTGCTCGACTTGTTGCTGCCCAAGGTCGACGGACTCGACGTGTGCAAGACGCTCAAACGCGATCCCAAGACAGCGCACATCCCGATCGTCATGCTCACGGCAAAAAGTGAAGAGGCCGACGTCGTGGCGGGCCTT
>SXHT01000150.1 GCA_005773095.1 Planctomycetaceae bacterium | reverse complement strand
GATCAGTGCCCGTTGCCCGCGGCCGAGCGGCGTCAGCAAGTCCATCACGCGCGTGGTCAGCGGGGTGGGACCGGTCTCCAGCTTCAGCCAAGACTCGGGATTGATGGGTGTCTTTTCTTCGAAGCCCTTGACGTTGATGTAGTCGTCGGGCGGCATGCCATCGATATCCAGAATCTCCTTGACTCGCGGTCCTTGCTGTCGTCGGCTGTGCTGCACCATGCCGTTGACCAGGACGCCTTCGCGAAGGGCAAACTTTTCGATCATCGTGCCGGGCACAAACGGATCGGTGCGTTCGCGGGTGTAGTTGTTCTTGGGGCTGCGAAGAAAGCCGTAGCCGTTAGGGTGCAGCTCAAGCACGCCTGAACCTTCTTCGACGATTCCTGGGTCGCCATTGTCGCCTGCGCCCAGTTCGCCTTCCTGGAGGGGCGGGCGATCGAAGCCTTCGCCATTGTTACTGCTGCCGTTGTGAAACCTGCGAGGTCCACCACCACCGCCTTGACGACCGCGATGACGAGGGCCGGGACCGGGGCCAAGACCGCGTCCGCGCATGCGACCTCCCCCTTTTCTGCGTTGTGCCATGTTGTTCACCTGGAATGGAATGATTCGCCCAGCATAGGCGTATAGAGAGAACCAAGCGCGTTAGCGTGGGGTCGCGTGCGGCGATCCCCTGACGATGAATGGCCTTTCAGCGTTGATGCCGAATGCCTTTACAAGGAAAAAGTAACGTTGAGCAGATGGACGCATCACAGGTCCGAGTATTGGCCGCCCGAACCGACGCGGGACGCCATACCTCTCGGATGACGGCGTGAAAACCATTCACGACACATCAGGCACTCGTTTGGCTGCTACCGAATCACGGTGAAGATCGCGCCCGACCAGAGTTTTCAACCCTGAGTCTTCAACACGCCTGAGTCTTCAACACGGTCGCCCGGCTACATGGGCAGCAAACGAGGTCGAGAAGCATTCTTTCCCATCCCCCGGCCCTTACGAGACAAATCCGGCCGTTGTTGGGGGCAATCCCAAGCTCCGTTCTTGGGGTGATTGCTAGTTGGGTTTACTGCAATCTCTGGTAGCGTCGGTCTGCTAAGCAAACCGTTTAACTTACGTCATCATACTCAACTGTCGGCTGCTGTCAAGCGACCTATCAATAAACTTTTCCGATTCGCCGACTTTTTTGCCAGCACCGGGAGGATGTCGCTGGCTTGTGTCAATTTGGGGGGTTCGATATGCACCCCTCCAAGATCGCCAAATCTCGCCCAACCAGCAATTTTTGCACGATTGGCACACCCAGGTTAACCGATAACCTTGGGGACCAATGGGTCTTTGTCGGTTGATTCTTCGTTTTCCAGGGGCCTGTCGCTATGTGGCGATTTAATTCCTTTTTGGGTGCAGCTGTGATCTGGGCCGTTGGCGCTCAGTTGGGCTATCCCCAGCAGCAAGGCGTCGCCTGGCAGCCAGACATTGCCACGGCCCAACAAATTGCGGGCAACACCAATCGGCTGGTGCTTGTTCATTTTTGGGCGCCTTCGTGCAAACCTTGCGCGCAGCTTGACCACGAGATTTTCAGCCGGCCTGAGACAGCCCAGGCGCTCGCTGCCAACTTCGTTTGCGTAAAGATCAACTCCGACGAGTCCGCCGAGGTCGCTCGCGCTTACAACGTGACGATGTTGCCCACGGACGTCGTCTTATCCGCCGATGGCCGGTTGATCGCGCAACTTCGTTGCCCCTTGGTGGCAGGTCCATATTTGCAGCAGCTCGGACAGGTTGCCGCTGGTTACCGCCAGCTATCGGGTCAAATTGCCGCTGGAGCGAATCGCACGAGCGAGTACGCAAATTCATTGGGAGGTCGCGTGCAAGACACGCTCGCCGGCCCGGCGCTCACGGGCGCTGGCGCAGCGATGGCGCAAGCGTCTCGGCCGTCGGACGTCCTGGTTCCATCCGCGGAAACGGCGCCGCAAGCCGCGACGACCACGGGGTCAAACATGCCATCGACGAGCGCCACGCAAGGTCCAGCCATTTCGGCTTACTCCAACGATCGCTATTCCGACTATTTCCGGCGGCGCCAGGCCGAGGCGAGCGGCGCCGTCGCGTCGGTTGGCGCCGCTGTGCAGGGCGCTGTTGGCACTGCAACCGAGCAGGCGTCGCGCTACGCACCTGCTCCGGCTGCGCCGCTGCAGCCGGCGCTGCAAGCTGAGGCACCTGCCGCTGCCGGCAATTATCCTCCGCAGATGCCGGCGACAAGCGATCCACGCGCTCAAACACCATCGGTTGGTATTGTCGCGCCGCAGGTTGCGGCGATTCAGCTTCCGCCTGGCAGTCCGCCGCTGGCGCTCGACGGCTACTGCTCGGTGCTTCTCAAGGAACAAAAGCGGTGGGGGGTCGGCGACCGACGCTGGGGGGCCGTCCACCGCGGCCGCACTTACCTGTTCACCGGTCCAGATGAACAGAAGAAGTTTCTCGAATCTCCGGACTCGTACGCTCCGGTGATGTCTGGAAACGACCCTGTCGTATCGCTCGACAGCGGTCAGGCCGTTCCCGGCAAGCGTGAGCACGGCGTGTTCTTCGAGAATCGGGTATACCTGTTCTCCGATGAAGCCTCTCTCGCGCGTTTCTATCAGAATCCCGGTCGCTACGCCGCTGAAGTGGTGCAGGCGATGCGGCAGCCATGAAGGATGAGCCTTGCAAGATGAGGGGATAACCGTCGATCCCCCATCACTTTTCGTTTATCTTGCATCGCTTTAATCTGCGTTCCTATTTCCTCTCCACCACCACCCTGACCTGGTATCCGCCGGGGAACTCCTGGTTCGCGTAGTCCTGCTGCATCGCGACGCCCAGGAAAAGATTGCCGCTCTTGGGGGCGCGAATGGTCGCCCGAGAGCCCACCTTGATGTACTGCGTGTTCTTGCCGATGGTGGCCACGAGCATGCCGCCGGGAATCGATCCCTGCACGAGCCAGCCAAAATTGCTGCCGCCATCGGGCGTGCTGAATGTACCGTTTCCCCACGGCGTCATGCCAAGGCTGCCTTCGGCCGTGATAGTAATCTTCTCGCCACGCTCCACACGGACGCCGGTCTCTTTCATGGCGCGTTGCGCGAGATTACTGCCATCCACCATGAGGTTTTTCTCGGTGTTCCGCTTTTTGGTCAGGGCGCGCTCGCCGCGGCGCACGTCGCTCAGCCTGATCACCAACGGACCGTACTTGCTCGTCACGCTGAACTGGGGCGTGACAATCTGGCCGATGGCGGTGAATTCGCTGGTCTCGACCGCGTCGTGAGGAATCAGCCATTCGCGCTTCGCGTCACTGTCCTCGTCCTCAAGGCTTTCGTCAAGATCCGCAAGAATCGCTTTAATACGCTCGCGACGTTCCTTGTCGCCATCCGAGGCGTGCTTCTCCAGCTCGGGTCGAACCGGCTCGCCCATTTTCGTTAATTCCTTTTGCGCCGTCTCGCGCTCGTCGTAATCGGTGCTGCCGAGTTTATTGATGAGGCTGTCAACCTGTTTACCAAGCTCCGGGTGACTTGCCAGGCCGGGGGTGAAACTGCGCAGCGACTCGATGGGTACCTTGAGCAGGCCAAATCTCGTCTGGATTTCAAGCTCTTTGACCGACAGCTTTCCGGCGATCACCGATCCATCCATCAGGTGCAGACGCACGACGAGAGGATCGGCCGGACCAACCGCCTCACCGGATGCTGATTCGTCCTGCTGGGCCCTGGCGACAAAAGCAGGCAGCAATGCGCAAATCAGGCATAAAAATGACAGCCTTTGCGTCATCGGAATGTCTCCCGAATGAGGTTTGAATACAGCCAGCAACCATTTGACATGATAACCGAAAGCCAAGTTCCCGCGAAATCTGCCGCTGTTGGCGTTGTTGTTGGTCCAGCACGATGGAAAAGTCCTGGCAGGTCGGATTTTCAATCCGACCCGTGTGTGCAGGGCCAATCACTGTTTTACATTCGGCAACCTGGTAGGGCCGGCTTTGCCGACCGTGGATGGGAAAGTCACGCGAATCCGGCCGGCACAGCCGGCCCTACAGCGGATAGCTGCTGATTGGCCCTGGTGTGTGGAAGCCGGCGGCAGGGGCGCGGGACGGATTGAAGATCGAGCCTACGGGGCGGTCACCAGCTCGCCCGTCCGCCAGCCAGCCTCACTGCGCTCCACACGGTGATAAAGCGTGTCCCGTTCGATCGGTTCGCGACCGGCTTCCACGATCAGCCGGCGAATTTCTTCCACGCTGAGTGTTTCGGGCGTCGTCGCTCCCGCATCGTGGTAGATCCGTTCATGCCGCACGGTCCCGTCCAAGTCGTCGGCCCCATAGGCCAGAGCCGTTTGGGCCGTGCCTATTCCGAGCATGATCCAATAGGCCTTGATGTGGTCGAAGTTATCGAGCATTAGCCGGCTGATGGCCATCGTCCGCAGGTCCATCAAACCGGACGGCTTTTTGATGTAGCTGAGCCCTGTGTTGTCGGGATGAAACGCCAGTGGAATGAAGGTTTGAAAACCATGCGTCTCATCTTGCAAGTCGCGCAGGCGGATCAGGTGGTCGATGCGGTGCATGGAGTTTTCCAGATGACCGTAGAGCATGGTGGCGTTCGACCGCAGCCCAAGCCCGTGGGCCGTGCGATGGATTTCGATCCAGCGACCGGCGTCGGCCTTGTGTTCGCAGATTTTGTCGCGCACTTCGCTGTGAAAAATCTCGGCCCCACCGCCGGGCAAGCTGTTGAGTCCGGCTTCCCGCATGTCTTCCAGCACCGCTCGCACGCTCTTGCCGGTGATGCGGCTGAACCAGTCGATTTCGACGGCGGTCCAGGCCTTCAGGTGCAGCCTCGGAAACGCTTCGTGCAGCAGGCGAATGAGGTGCGCGTACCAGTCGTACTTCATCTGGTGGTGCAGACCACCAACGATGTGCATCTCGGTGGCGCCCATCTCGGTGGCTTCCTGTCCGCGAGCGAGGATCTGATCATCGCTCATCAGGTAGCCCTTGTCGCTTCGCAGATCGGAGCGAAATGCGCAAAACACGCAGCGATACACGCAGACATTCGTGGGATTAAGGTGGGTGTTGATGTTGTAGTAAGCAACGTTGCCGTTTTTGCGCTCGCGGACGATGTTGGCCAGCGCCCCCACATCGTGCAGCGGCACATCGGGACGGTAAAGCAGCATGCCGTCATCGAACGACAGCCGTTCGCCGGAATGCACTTTGTCGCGAATGGAATCGAGAGAAATCATGCCTAAAGCCTAACGATCCGCCTCAGGTCAACAAGTCCAACGCCCCAATCGCAAACAAACCGATGCTGACCACCGCATTTACATTGAAGAACGCCACATTCACCCGCGTCAAATCATCCGCCCGCACCAGGGAATGTTCATAGATCAATAGCCCCGCGACGGCCGCGATTCCGGACCCATACACCCAACCAAAAAGAGGATAAAACCAGGGCAGTACGGCCAGCAGCACGATCATTCCCAAATGACACACTGCCGCCAATCGCAAGGCATTCTTGACCCCGATCGTAGCCGGCACGCTATGCAATCCGGCTTGCTTGTCGAAATCGACGTCCTGGCAGGCGTAAATGATGTCGAACCCGGCGACCCACAGCATCACAGCGCCGCCAAGAATCATGGCCGGAAGCAGATCCAGCGGATCATTGACGACGTCTTCGCCGCGAATGGCGATCCATGCGCAGACAGGAGCCAACATCAATGCAGCGCCTAACCAGAAATGAGCTAGCGCCGTGAATCGCTTTGCATAGCTGTAGCTACAGAGAAAAAGCAACACGGGAATCGAGAGATAAAAAGGCAAACGATTCGGAAAAAACAACTTCGTTGCCGCTATGAATCCGATGCAGCAGGCAGCAAAGAAGGCCCACACCTGCCAGACTGTTAGCACGCGCATCGGGATATGGCGTGTCCTGGTGCGTGGATTGGCCGCGTCGATTTTGCGATCCGCGATGCGATTAAACGCCATCGCGGCGGCGCGGGCGGAAACCATGCAAAGCGCAATTCCGGTCAAGACGCTCGAGGTCGACGCGCGAAATCGTGGTTTCCACAATGGAAGCAGCACTCCCCGTTCGGCTGCTGGCCGTTGAATGGAAAGTGGCGGGGGATTCGATAAGGATACAATCGCCATCGTCGCAGCCAACAGCGCAAACGGCAGCGCGAACAGCGTGTGACTGAAGCGGATCATTTCCAGCAGGTGTTTGATGTGTGTGAGCATTGCTCAGGAGCAACCTGACCCCCCTCTCCAGCCCTCCCCACCGAGGGGAGAGGGCCGGACAGGTCTAGTTTCTTAATGTGAGCCGGACAGGTTTATTTTGGATGTTCCCCATCGCTTCATTAACGTGTTCTCGACGCCCAGCTGATCGCAAATCCGCGCCACCACAAAATCCACCAGGTCGCGAATCGTTCTTGCCCCATGATAAAACCCTGGCATTGCCGGCAGCACGATCGCCCCCGCTTCGGCGGCTCGCTTCATGTTTTCCAGCTGAATCATCGAAAGCGGCGTCTCGCGCGGCACCAATACCAGCATGCGGCGCTCCTTCAGATGCACGTCAGCCGCACGATGAATAAGATTCTCGCCCACGCAATGCACTACCGCGCCCAAGGTGCTGCCGGAGCATGGGCAGATCACCATGCCACCTGTCAAAAACGAGCCGCTGGCGATTGGCGACATCAGGTTTTTGTAGTGGTGATAGGTGATCCTGCCGGGCCCCGTCGATTCCAATCTCAAATCTGAAATCTCAAATCGGTCCAGATCGACGCTCAGTTCCATCTCTTGCTTGAGCACGATCTGGCCCGAGGGACTGATCGACAGATGCACGTCGTGGCCGGCCGCCACCAGCACTTCCAGCAGGCGCACGCCGTAGACCGCGCCGCTGGCGCCGGTGATCGCCACGACAATCGGTCGATTAGGTGCACTCATTTCTTGCCCACGTACAAAGTAGCGATGCCCAACGTCAAGGAATAATAGCGGACGCCGCTCAATCCCGCGGTTCGCATGCGATCGGCAAGTTGCTCCCCCTGCGGGAACTCCCCCACGCTTTCCGGCAAATAATTGTAAGCCTGTTGCTTGTTGCGGGCGAGGAGCTGCCCGACTTTCGGCAATACGTTTCGAAAATACCAACCGTAAACGGCCTTGAGCGGATAACAGGTCGGCATGGAGAACTCCAATACCGCGACGTGGCCGCCCGGCTGGCAAACGCGCTTCAGTTCTCGCAGGCCTCGGTCGGTATCACTGATGTTGCGGAGGCCGAAAGCGACGCTCACGATTTGAAACGTATCGCTCGGAAAGGGAAGTTCTTGAGCGTCTGCTTCGACAAAGAGCAGACCGTCCCTGTTGCTTGCCGACATATCGCGAAAAGCACCCCCCTCCCCAGCCCTCCCCTCCGAGGGGAGGGAGCCGGACAGATTCGATAATTTGCGATTGCCGACGACGAGCATCGGATGGCAAAAATCGGCGGCGACCACGTCCGCCTCAGACTTTCGTCGCCAGGCGAATGCCAGGTCGCCGGTGCCCGTGCAGACATCCAGAATCGGCGAGCTACCCTGCGGCCGGACCTTTCGCACCGTGTACCACCGCCAGTACTTGTCGACGTTGCAGGATAGCAGGTGGTTGAGCAAGTCGTAGCGGCCGGCGATTTCGCCGAACATCCGCCGCACGCGCTCGCCCGACTTGTCAACCGACACGAGACCCCCGTTACTCCAGCAACGTCGATGGATGCGGCTCGCGCGTCACCAGCGGCAACACCTGCGGCTGGTAGATGGTGGTGTAGGCCTGCGCCTTGCGATGCTCGTCGAGCGCGGCCTGCGATTCCCAGCGCTCGTGCAGCATGAATCGCGTTTCGTCGTTGTTGGATTGATACGCCTCCCAGCGCACACAACCCGGCTCGGCGCGCGAGAGCCGGCCGGCCTCGGTGAGCAGCTCGCGCACTTTGGCGGCGTCGGCCTTGTCCTTGACGGTAAGCAAGATGTTGAGATAAAGCATAGTGGCCTTCAATCTAACCGCTGCCGCCCGGAAATCCTAGATGCCTGAACTTCCGGAAGTTGAAACCATGCGTCGTGGAGTGGCCGCCGTGACCGGCTCGCGGATTGTCCGCGTCGAGCGTCCCGCCTGCCGCAAGCGGCCGATTGCCATCTCGCCGCGAATCGACGTCCTGAACCGACGAGCGGAGGGCCAGCAGATCGTGTCCGTCGATCGGATTGGCAAACGAGTCGTCCTGAGGCTGGAACGCGGGGACGCACTGGTGATCGAACCGCGAATGACCGGTCTTGTGCTGCTGGTGGGTCCGCCGACCACCCAGCACCTGCGGTTGCGAATTCAACTGTCCGGCGGTTCCACGCGCGAACTTCTGTTCTGGGACCGTCGCGGCCTGGGCACCGTGCGGTTGCTGATGGCCCGTGAGTTTGATGCGTTCTACGGGCCCGATCGGATGGGTCCCGACGCACTGGTGATCGATCTGAAAACTCTGCAAAGCCGGCTGCACCGCTCGCGGCGCGCGATCAAAGTGGCATTGCTCGACCAGCGCGCCCTGGCGGGCATTGGCAACCTTTATGCGTCGGAGATTCTGCACCGGGCCATGATCGATCCGCGGCGCCGCTGCACGGGACTCAACCGGGGTGAATGGCAACGACTTCACGACGCAATCCGTGAAGTGCTGGAGTCAGCGGTGCAGTGCGAAGGATCGACCTTGGCGGACGGCACGTACCGAAATGCACTCAACGAAGCCGGCGGCTATCAGAATCATCACCGCGTCTACGATCGCGCAAACGAATTGTGTCTGTCATGCGGGGAGGGCGTAATCACACGGATCGTGCAAGCACAGCGTTCGACGTTCTATTGTCGCATTTGCCAACGGCGCACGGCAGCCCGCTAAATGATTTCCGGCGCATCCGTAAGCTCAATCGTATCGGATGGGCGTGACCTGGCCGGTTCGCGGAAAAAGATCAAGAAGGCCACGAGCACGGCCGCGGCGCCCCAGGCGGGGATCATCCAGATGCTTTGCCAATCGTGTTGGATAGGGCCGGTCACGCCTTCCAGCTTGTGGTCTCCCAGAACTTTCCCGGCCAGCACCGTGCCGACAAACGCGCCGACGCCCCACAGAATGAACGCGATGAATCCCTGGCAGGCGCCGCGGATCCGCTCGTTGGCTTCGCCATCGACGTACAGCTGTCCGGCAATGAACAGAAAGTCGTAGCAAACGCCGTGCAGCAAAATCGCGGCGAAGATCAGGGCGGTCTGCACGTTCGCGGCATGCACGCTGCCCGCCAGCAGGAAATAGCGCGTCGACCAGGCCACAATGCCGATGGAAATCGTGATTTTGTAGCCGAGCCGCTTCAGCATCAGCGGCAGCAAGAACAGAAAAACGACGTCCGACACTTGCGCGATCGTCATTTTTCCCGCCATCCCCGTCCACTGCAATTCCGTCAGGTAAATCCCCATCATCACGAAATAGAAGTAGAGCGGAATGCAGATGAGAAACAGGCAACTGATGAAAATGGCGAACGACGGTCTTTTCATCAGCGCAAGCGCGTCGAGGCCAAGGATTTCGCCGAGGCTGACGTTGTGGCCGGTCTTCTTGGGGGGTGTGTGCGGCAGCGTCAGCGAGAACAACCCCAGCACGACGGAGGCGCCGCCCGCCAGGTAGAACTGAATGGGCGACTGCTCCCCCTCGAGCAGGCTCAGCGCGATGCCGCCGGCAATCCAACCCACCGCGGAAAAAACCTTCACGCGCGGGAAGTCGGTCTTGGCGTCATGCAGGTGATGCAGTGACAGCGAGTTGCCCAGCGCCAACGTCGGAGCGTACAGAGCGCAATACAGAATGAGCATCGGATAGAATGTTCCGAAGGTTGTCAACTGCGGCAAGGCACAAAGCACAACTCCTCCCAGAATGCCAAGCGCGGCCAACAGCTTTTCCGACGCGAAGTAACGATCGGCAACCAGACCCACGAAGAACGGAGAGATCATGGCGCCGATCGCGAACGCGCCATAGGCCAGGCCGATCTCTTCGCCAGGCAATTTCAGCACGTTGGCCAGATAGGTTCCCATGGTCATGTACCATGAACCCCAGATGAAATACTGCATGAACATGAAAACCGAGAGCCTGGCTTTAAGCTGACTTTGCATGGATCGCTGGGAGCTGGAGTAGGGGTGGCAACCGAGCCATAATCTCATAGTTCAGCTCCTGGTGAAAGCCCCGTTCCAAGATTGGCCCGGCGGCGCATCACCCCCGGAAACATTTGCCTTGCATCGAACGCCCGATGGTGTCTAATGAACACCCTGGATCGTCCGTCCCGCAAAATCCCGCTAACTTGAGGTGCCCTATGGATCACCCGTCGCGCGTCTGTCCCGATTGTGAATCGAACGTCGACGCCTTCACTCGCCGCGATTTTCTCAAGGCCGCGGGGGCAGCAACGGTGGCCGTGGGCGCCTCCCCCCTGTGGAGCGTCGCCGACGAGGCTGCCAGTTCACAGCCCGAATCGGTCGTCAAGCTGCTCTACGAGTCGCTCTCGCCAGGTCAGCGCGAGAAGGTTTGCTTCGATTGGGATTATCAGCACCCCAAGATGGGTCTATTGCGGGCGCGCGTGGCAAACAACTGGAACGTTACGGAGCCGAGCCTGAATGGCGACTTCTATACCAAAGACCAGGTCGCCCTGGTGCGGACCATCTTCGAGGGCATCACGCAGCCGGAGTGGCACGCGAAGTTCGACAAGCAAATGGAAGACGACTGCGGCGGCTTCGGTCATGACCAAAGCCTCGCAATCTTCGGCACGCCGGGGAGCGACAAGTGGGAGTTCGTGTTCACCGGCCGCCACATGACCATGCGCTGCGATGGCAACAGTTCTGAACACGTGGCATTTGGCGGGCCGATTTTTTACGGCCACGCGGCGAGCGGTTTTGACGAGGAACCGAATCACCCCGGCAACGTCTTCTGGCATCAAGCCCTGGAAGCCAACAGGGTCTTCGAGATGCTCGACGGCAAACAGCGCGAGATGGCGCTTGTGGCCAATCTGCCGGACGAGGCGGCCGTCGGCTTTCGCGGCGCGAGCGGCGGTTTTCCTGGCATTCCCCTGACCGAATGCTCAACCGATCAGCGGGGGTTGGTGCAGACGGTGCTCAAGTCGCTGATCGCGCCGTATCGCCAGTCGGACCGCGACGAAGTGGTGGCCTGCCTGAACGCCCAAGGGGGTCTCGACAAATGCTCGCTGGCGTTCTATCGCGATGGCGACGTCGGTCAAGACAAGCTCTGGGATTGCTGGCGTCTGGAAGGCCCAGCGTTTGTCTGGTACTTCCGTGGCGCGCCCCATGTGCACGTCTGGGTCCATGTCGCCGATTCGCCCGACGTGAAGCTCAATGCCTGATTAACCGGGATTTTCTGGACAGGCGGACGTTCAAAGGGCCCGACGTGCGACCGGCTCATCGGATTGAAAATCCGACCGCCATCGACGAAGTTAAAGGAATGGCTCTCCCAAGCATTGCCTGCGCTCGAATAACCGGCAGCGCGGTTCTGGCGTTGGCCCTCTCGGCCGCGCTCTTTTTGCCCGCCTATGGCCAGTCCAGCGGCGACCCACGCCTGGAAACCGGCTGGAAGTTTGACCGCATCGCGCTAGCCACCGGCAAGACGATCGATGGACTGATCCTGGCCGACGACGGAGTCACCGGCATGGAGTTCATGGAAGTCCGCCGCCTGCCAGGCAAGCCGATGAACCTCGTTGTGCGGCCGATCGAGCGACGCATGATCGCGAGCGTGGAAAGTCTCAATGATGCGGAGCGAAAAATACTCCGCGGGCGGCTCGACAGGTTCATGCATCGCGCTAAGTTCGAGGCAAGACGAATGGACGACATTAAACTCTCCTCCCAAACACGCGATGAGGGGCGGCAATGGAATTATCACGGCAACTGGTTTTGGCTGGAAAGCACGGCGGATGAGCAAACCAGTCGACGCGCCGCCGTGCGTATCGAGCAAATCTTTACCGCGTATCGGCAATTGCTTCCGCCCCAGCGAAGTCCCCAACGGCACTTGAAGATCATGCTGTTTGGCGCCGAACCGCAGTACGCCGCGTTCTTGCGCGGGCTGGGATTGGAAATTGCCAATCCCGCGTTTTTCGCCGCTGACTTTAACATCGTCGCGGCCGGCAGCGACATCAATCGTTTCAACGAACAGCTCGCGACGACCCGGGCAGAGCACAAGGCCGTGAAAGACCGCCTGGACGCCGAGTTTGCCCAACTACCGGCTCGATTGGCTGCGCTCGCCGAGCAAATGCGCCGTAAGGGCATCGCCGCGAGTGAGCGCAAAGCGGTGATCGCCGCCGAACAGCGCCGCCAGCAAGAGCGCCGCGAAAAGCTGCTCGATGACATTGCGCAAGCCGATCGCCGCAACGCCAACAAGTTCCTGCAAGTCACCGACGACATGTATTCTCGCTTGTATCACGAGGCGTTTCACGCCTATCTCGACAATTACGTCTATCCGCATCACGAGTTCGACGTGCCACGCTGGCTTAACGAAGGACTGGCGTTGACGTTCGAAGGGGGGCAGCTTGAGTCCGACACGTTGCGCATCGACGCGCCCAATCGCCGAGCATTACGGGCTTTGCATGCCGACTTGCGTGGACCCAATCCTCTGCCGCTAAGCGAATTACTTTCGGCCGATGCGGATGCGTTCCTGCCCGCTCACCGCGGCGGCGACACCGCGGCGGCTCGCCTGTACGCGTACTCCTGGGGGCTGGCCTACCACTTGACGTTCGAGCGTTCGCTCCTTGACTCTGCCGCGTTCGCCGAATTCATCTCCCCGGCGTCGGGCAAGCAACCCGCGATCAAGCGATTGGAACACCTGGTCGGAGAACCGCTTGATGTATTCGAATCAAAATGGCGCACCGCGATGCTCAAGCTTCATTGATGCTGAAGATTTCTTACGCATGCCCGGCGGCTTTCCGGGCAGCCTGGTAGGCGGCGTCCACGGCCGGCCAGTGGGCGACCTTCCACCATGCCTTGATGTAGTCCGCACGAACGTTCTTGTACTTCAAGTAATAGGCATGTTCCCAGACGTCGAGCGGCAACAACGGCACGGCGGTGAAGACCGTTTGCAGATCGTGCTGCTTGACCTGAAGAATCAACAGATTATCCCCCACCGGTTCGTAGGCCAGAATGCCCCATCCACTTCCCTTCACGGTGGCCGATACTTTGGCGAACTGGGCCTGGAAGGCGGCGAACGAGCCAAACTGCCTGGCGATGGCATCGCCCACCGCACCGCTGGCTTCCCCCCCTCCCTGGGCACTCATGGTGGCCCAAAAAATGCTGTGCAGCAGGTGGCCGCTGCCGTTGAAGGTGAGATCCTCTTGCAAACCGGTGAGCAAGGGTGCGTTGATTTCGCCCCCCGCGGCGCGCAAGTCGGCCATGGCCTTCAGCGTCTTGTTCAGGCCATCCACGTAGGCTTGATGGTGCTTGTCGTGATGCAAAGTCATGGTTGCGGCGTCGATATGCGGCTCAAGTGAATCGTACGCATAGGGCAATTTTGGAAGCGTGTAAGCGCCGTTTTGGTAGCTCGCGGCAAGCAGGGTTTTGACGGAGTTATCGACCGCCCCTTCGTCGGCAATGGCAGCAGCGCGCGCCAACAGGCCGGTTCCGGTCAGGAGACCAGCGACGGCGCCCACGGCCGGCAAGGTTCCCAACACCAGATCACGACGAGACACAGGGTTGGCTTCCGACATATTGGTTTCTCCTTATGTGGCGAAGAGTGGCGAAGGACTTCGGGACTTCGGGCAATGACCTGCCCCGCAACATATCGGAGCGGCAAGGCCGATGCAACCAATGACTCCCGATCCCCAGGTCCAATCGGTTATCCGCCGTAGGGCCGGCTGTGCCGGCCGTATTCGCTGCTGTAGGGCCGGCTGTGCCGGCCGGATTTGCTGTTGTAGGGCCCGCTCTGCCGGCCGGATTTGCGCGACTTTCCCATGCACGGCCGGCAAAGCCGGCCCTACCAGGCTGCCGAATGTAAAACACGGATCGCCCGTGTCCCGATCCCATTGTGCATCGGAGCCGTCGCTGTGAGAACAACTGCCGTAGGGCCGGCTGTGCCGGCCGGATTCGCGCGACCTTCCCATGCACGGCCGGCAAAACCGGCCCTACCAGGTTGCCGAATGTAAAACACCGATCGGCCCTGTCCCTGATCGAGCTACTACGCCGAGACAAACGGTTTCACCAGCGAAATCTCCCCGGCGGCCAGCGCTTCGAGAAAGTCTCGGTTGCTTTCCAGCAATTCTTCCAACGCGAGCATCTCGTCGGCCGTGATCCAATGGACGGATTCCACCTCGGCTGGATTTGCCACCGGCGTGATATCGGCGCCGAGATCCGCCATCCACCAGGCCAGGTCCACATTCCAGCGCGTAAGGTTGTGCCAAACTTTATAACGTGGCTGGATCTCGACGCCCAGCTCTTCACGCAACTCGCGAATGATCGCCTCGGATTCCGACTCGGCCCCCTCGATGCCGCCGCCGGGGAAACAATACTGAAGCGGTGCAAGCACGTTGGCCGAACGCCGGATCACTAAATAGCGGTCGCCGCGCATGATTATGGCCGCCGTGCCACGACGCAATGGAAATGAGGCGGGATTCGGCGGCGCAGCCTGCATATTTCCGCGAATCGTTGGGACGGGGTCGAAACCTGAGGGGTGAAGCGATACAATTCTCTCCACGTTGGCGATCATCGCAAGTGGTAATTTAGCCCTTCGGAATCATGGCGTCATCCACCCCAACCCCCGATGCAGAGGTGCCATCGCAGCCGCTGTCGCCGCTGTCCAGATTTCTGCGATCGCCGGGCGGACTGTTGGCGCTGCTGCTGGTTGTGGCCGTGGCGATGATGCTGTTCCAAAGCGATTTCACACCACGCAGCGAGATCGACTATACGGAGTTCCGCACGCAGCTCTCCAAGGGCAACATCGACGCGGTCAAGTTCCAGGATTCCCAGATCATCGGCGAGTTTAACTCCCCGCCAAAAGTTTCCCTTGTCGAGAAGACCAAGGATGGGGCCACGCAGGTCAAGGAAGTGGAGCTTAAGAAGCACTTTATCGTGGTTCTGAGTCCGCTGGTGGGCGAAAACCTGGACAAAGAACTCCTCGAAAAGAAAGTCAAGGTCCTGGCGGAGAGGCAGACGGATGCCACGGGAATGCTGATGTTCGTCTACCTGGCGGTTACGCTGCTGATGGCCGCCGGAGTGTGGATGATGATTCGCCGGACCCGCGATCAGTTCATGGGGGGGGGTATTCTCGGCGGCTTCAGCAAGAGCCCGGCAAAACGCTACGAGCAGTTGAAGAAGCCCGCCAGTTTTGCCGATGTGGCTGGCCTGGACGGCGTAAAAAACGACCTGCAGGAAGTGGTTGAATTTCTCAAAAGTCCCGCGAAATTCACCCGCCTGGGGGGCCGGGTTCCCAAGGGCATCCTGCTGATGGGACCACCGGGGACCGGAAAGACTTTGCTCGCGCGCGCGGTGGCGGGTGAAGCCGGAGTGCCGTTCTTTTCGATTAATGGTTCGGAGTTCATTCAGATGTTCGTCGGTGTGGGCGCCAGTCGTGTGCGCGATATGTTCAAGACGGCAAAAGATGCGGCACCCGCGATCTTGTTCATCGACGAGATCGACGCCGTGGGCCGTGTGCGCGGGGCCGGGCTGGGGGGCGGTCACGACGAGCGCGAGCAAACACTCAATCAGATCCTCAGCGAAATGGACGGCTTCAGCCCAACCGAATCGGTCATCGTGCTGGCCGCCACAAACCGACCCGACGTGCTCGATCCCGCCCTGCTGCGACCAGGCAGGTTCGATCGCCACGTCACCGTCGATCGCCCCACCCAGAAAGGCCGCGTGGCGATCTTCAAAGTTCACACCCGCGATGTGCCGCTGGCCGATGATGTGAACATCGAGCGATTAGCCGCTGGCACGATTGGCCTGACCGGCGCCGACATTCGCAACCTGGTCAACGAAGCCGCCTTGTGGGCCACGCGCAACGGCAAAGACAAGGTTGACATGGACGACTTTGAACATGCCCGCGACAAAGTGCTGATGGGCCCGAAACGCGACGAGGTGCTCATCGGCAAGGAAAAAACGCTGACGGCTTTTCATGAGGCCGGACACGCACTGCTGGCCTGGATGTTGCCGGGAACCGACCGCGTTCACAAGGTCACCATTATTCCTCGCGGCCGGGCCTTGGGCGTGACGCAATTATTGCCCGAGGAAGACCGGCTCAACATCGGCGAGAGCGAATTACACTCGCGGCTGGTGTTCGTGCTGGGGGGTCGCGCGGCGGAAAAACTGATCTTCGGTGAATACAGCGCGGGAGCCGAAAGTGATCTTACGCAGGCCACGAAGCTTGCCCGCCGCATGGTCACCGCGTGGGGCATGAGCGACCGCCTCGGCCCGGTGGCGTATCGGACCAGCGACGAGCATCCCTTCCTGGGCAAGGAAATCTACGAGCATCGTGAATTCAGCGAACACACAGCCCAGTTGATCGACGAGGAGATTGCTCGCATCCTGCGCGCCGCCGGCGACCGCGCAAGCGAAATGCTCATCAAGAACCGCGACAAGCTCGACGCGCTCGCCGGGGCGCTCGAAGCCGAGGAAGTGCTGGACGAGCAAGAGATCGAAACCCTGATTGGCCCTTCAGCCCACGAATCCGACGGTGCATTGCCAGCGGCTACTTCGCCACCAGCGCAATCTCCGGCGATTTCGGATCGGGCGTGCGCTTGAGCAATTCGGCGAAATTGAACTCCTGGTACGGTTGCTCGGCAGCCGGTTGCTTGTCCGCGGTGGCATTGGCAATCCAGAGCTTCTTGCTCTTGGGCGCAAACAGCACATTGTGCAAATTGCTCTGCGTCGCCACACCACGGTCCATTAATCGCAGCGCGCCCCTGGAGTCCAGCTTCCCGTGGTTCGATTCGGCTCTTCGGACCAGTTCCTGATAGCGGTCGCCGGCCGACAGCAGCACGCAATCCTTGACCGCTCTGGGCAGCAGCGGGTGTTCCGCGCCCGCCTTGATGACTTCAAACCGATTCCACGACCCCTCCATGCCCACCGCCTGGTTTGTCTTGCCGTCGGAGATCACATAGAAATACTGGCAGGTGCGCGGCGAGTCGCGGAATACCGCGATCGCCGATTCCAGGTCTTTGCCCCGTTCGAGCACTTCGCGAACGAGAAACGCCATGGGCACGCCATCCCAGTGCCCCTGCCCCCCACCGCCCATCTCGCCGATCGCGACCTGCTCGATATTCATTCCCGTCACCGAGCCGATGAATCCCGCGTACGTCACGTTCACAAACGGAATACCACCCGTCGGCTCGGCCACGACAAGCACCGCATGTTCCTGCAGCTTCCAATCACAGGCGTAGTCCAGCACGCGGCCATGATAAAGCGTCCCGTCCTCGGTGGCCGTGTTCATCACCGCGAATCCGCTGCAATGAAACATTTCAGGCAGAAAATTGCCCATCCGGGCGTCTTCGGACGATAGCCCCGACGCCGCGGCAAGACCGGCAATCTCGTCAAGGTACTTCTGCGGGATGTGATTTTTCTTGATCTGGTAGTTGCTGATTGAGAGGATTGCCGCCCGAGGATAAAGCGTCAGCGGCCCGATTTGCACCGGTGCGGCGCCTTTCTCGTACAGAATGTGGTTCAGGTTCTGCTGCACATGGTCCTTGAGCAGAGCGCCATGCTGGTAGCCCATCTCGTAGTGGGTGCCACTCAAGTGCAAGACCGGGTAACCGTTCACCCGTTCAAGCCAACCCTTGCCGCAGCGAGCCACGGTCTGCCCATCAGCCACAAGGCACGCCCCGAGAATCGCCAAAAAGGCAACAATGACCGCAGTCCTTCGCCCGGAACAGCCTCGGCATCGCATGATCATGGTCCTTGAGTAAAGGGGACTGGCATCGGCGAACCCCCGGGGCATCCGATGCGTCCAATGCATATTAGCGGAAGCCCAACGCGCCTGTCGAGAAAACTTTACCGTTCACGGGGCCGGGGACTGGCTCATTTTCCCGGCGAATTCTCGAGCGGCGCATCGTTCTGTCAGGAGGTTGTCCAACGTGCTTCCCGGGAAAATGTGCCTGCCCCCCTCTCCTGGCCCGTAAACGGTTACAAGAAAACTTTACCCACGCTAAACTGTGTTGGTTTCAACCAGACGCGGCCGTAACCGTTCACGGGCCGGGGACTGGCTCGTTTTCCCGGCGAATTCGCGCACGGTGCAACGCTCTGTCAGGAGGTTGTCCAACGTGGTTCCCGGGAAAATGTGCCTGTCCCCCTCTCCTGGCCCGTGAACCGTTACGACGCGGCCTGCCAACTTTGTCGGTACGCAGGGCTGACCCGGGAGGTCGCAATGTCGGATGAAGAATCACAGCTCGTGGCACGGCTGCGGCAGGGCGATACCAACGCCCTGGTCGAGTTCTTGACCTTTCGCAACCGGCATCTGCTGGCATTCATCGAGCGCCAACTGGGCCCCGCCCTGCGCCGCAAACTGGAACCGGAGGACATTCTCCAGGAAGTGAGCATCGAAGCGGTTCGCTCGCTTTCGAGCATCGACCTGACCGAGCGCGATCCATTCTCGTGGCTTTGCCAGGTTGCCGAGCGGCGAATCATCGACGCCCATCGCCGGTTCTTTGAAGCTCAAAAACGGGATGCCGGCCGCGAGGCGTCACTCGGCGCGTCGGGCGACTCAAAACAGGCCGCGATCGTCGATCTGCTGGTAGCCAGTATGACCACGGCCAGCCAGGCGTTCTCGCGTAATTTGCGAGAAGTAAAACTGCTGGAGGCGCTTCAAAAATTGCCGGAGGACCAGCGTAATGCCCTGCGCTTGCGCTACGTGGAGGGGCTGCCGTCCAAAGAGATTGCGGAACGCCTCGGCAAATCCGACGGCGCCATTCGCGTTATGCTGACACGCTCTCTGGGCAAATTGCAGGAACTGCTCGGCCCGGACTTCCAATAACCCGCGGGCAACCGTTCACGGGCGGGGGACTGGCTCATTTTCCTGGCGACTTCGAGAACGGTGGCTCGTGCTGTTGGGTGGTTGCCCAACATGGTTCCCGGGAAAGTAGGCCTATCCCCCTCTCTGGGCCCATGACCGGCTACCTGTCGCATTCGATGCCACGGTTTCCGCCCGGCGATTTCGGTTTGTCGGCTTTCGCTGTCGCCCAGGATCTGAGCGTTGCCGGTTCGGCGGCGAGGT
>SXHT01000149.1 GCA_005773095.1 Planctomycetaceae bacterium | reverse complement strand
CTCGGGCGCTGCCGCGCGCTGGGCGTAACGCCTCAGATCGGGAAAACAGCCGCCGTGCTCGATCTCGTAGGCATCCACGCAATCGGCAACCGCGGACCATTGCTCTGGCAGAGCGTGCTTAGTTGTGTCGGACATGATGATCTCTCCGGAAAATGTGATATCGGCGAGCAAGCTGCGAAGCGGTGTACCCGCACGCGGCGGCTGTCAATGTGGCGGCGGCGACGTAAGCACACCAGTGGTGAGCGGTTTGTAACGACTCGCTGGTTGATTCCTCGGCGACAACCGCGGCGACCTTTTTCTCAAGCGCGCTTGAATTCTTGTCGAGGCGGGCGAAGACGGCGTCGCGAGCGCTGGCGTCATTCTTCCTGGGAGTGGCGGCAATTTTGGCAGCTTCGACGGCTGTCGGCGGCTCGCTGCCCAACTGTGTGTCGGCTGTGACGGCTTCAACGGCGTCTTCAATCTGTGTGTCGGCGCCCAACTCTTCGAGCGACTTGTCGATCGCGGCCTGCGGAGGACCCTTGGCGTTCGGGTTCAGGATGACGTTCAGTAGTTCACCAATGGCTCTCAGCGAGGTTGCCGGAAGAACGGCGTTGAACAGGCTTTCCACCGCGCCGATTCCGTCGTTGGGTAGCTTGTCGCCAAAGGGCTTGCTGAGTGTTTCCAAGGCGGACTCGATCAGTCGCTCGCCGGCCGAAATCGTCGTCGAAAGTGTTTTGAGCCAGGCTTCCAGGTCGGCGGTTGTCAGCACTTCGCCGCCTGAGCCGCGCTCTGAATCACCCGATTCCCCCACCAGCGAGATAACAAACGCCGTAAAGCTGGCGAGCAACCCCTGCAAGCCGCCGGTGGCCGAGCCGAACAGCGAACTGCTGAGCGACTCGGCCGTGGAACGAATGATGGCGATCACGTTCAGATTGGTCGGCACGGGCAACGTCTGACGGCCGAATACGCTCACGAGCTCGTCCCCCTCGTCGGCCACCAGCAGCCGCAGCTCGTTGCCTTCGGCCAGCGCGACGGCCGTGGGGTGTTGGACGTCGGGGCTGAAGAAGATGTCGGATTGGATGAGTCCCGCGTCGCCGCCGAGCAGGATCGAAATCGCGCCGTTGCCGTTGTTGGCGATTACCAGGTCGAGCGCGCCGTCGAGATTGAAGTCGCGCGCCACGGCGGAAACGGGCCGCGAACCGCCGGAAGCAAAGTCGGTCCGGGTGGAAAGGGCGGTATTGAAGCCCGAGTACATCGTCACGCTGTTGGAAAACGTGTTGATGGTGACGAAGTCGATTCCAGGCCGGCGGTCGAAATTGCCGACCATCGTCGATTGCGGCAAGTTGCCGGTGGCGAAGACTGTGGGGGCCTGGTCGTCAAAGAAGCCGCCGCCCAAGGCATCGAGCATGCGGACTTCGTTCGAGAGCGAATTGGTCACGAGCAGGCCATCGATCGAGCCATCCGTCTTCAGGACCACTTCAGTCGCCGTGGGTCCCTGGCCGACATCCAGCCGCACGCCGGGCCGCAGCAGCGACGCATCACCCGTATTGAGCAGCACGGAGACATCGTTCGAGCCGAAGTTGCTCACGATCACGTCGAGGCGCCGGTCTCCGTTGACGTCGGCGACGGTGATGCCCGCCGGATCGGTTCCGGCGTGGAATGATTGCGCGGCCGCGAACTGGCCACCCCCCTGGCCGAGAAACACCTGCACGTTGTTGGCGCCGCCGTTGGCCACGATCATATCGAGCCGGTTGTCGCCATTGAGATCGGCCATCTTGACCGCGCCCGGAGCGACCACACCGCCGGTTCCATCCTGCACGAGGGCAGGGTTGCCATCATTGACAGCCACGGCCACACGGTCGCGAGTTTCGTTGGTCACTACCCAGTCATCCTGGCCGTCGCCATCGAGATCGCCGACGCCAATCGCCACGTTGCGGCCGGCACGCGTGAAAGGCTGGAACGTGCCATCGCCGTTGCCGAAGAGGGTCAACACGTCGCCGAAATGGTTGCCGATCACCAGGTCGACGGCGACGTCGGCATCCACATTGCGGACCGTGAGGCCGGTCGGCTGGTTGCCGGCGGGCACCTCGCGGAGCTTTGTAAAATTGCCGTGACCATCGCCTTTGAGGATGTCAATTGTTCGACTTCCCTGATTGAGGATCGCCAGATCGAGGTTCTGGTCGCCGTCGAAGTCGGCCGCTTGCGCCGCGACGGGGCTGCTGCCGACGAGTATCGGCCGCGGGTTTGTGTAACCGCCGCCAACTTTGCCGAAGAGCACCGAGACCGCATTCGCGCCGCGCTCGACGGCCACCAGGTCGGGCGTGCCGTCTTCGTTGAAGTCGGCGGTCAGCAAGCTGGCGATGCCGTCGCGAGAAAGCAGCGTCGGAGCGCCCGCCCCCGCTTGTTCAAAGCCCGCCTGTCCGGTCGCGGCGCGAAAGTCGGTGCCGGGCAGAAAGCCGCCGACCGAGTTCATAATTAAATTGACCGCGCCAGCAACCTGGTCCGCCACAATAATATCGCGGCGGCTATCGCCGTTCACGTCGATGAGCTTCACGTCCGACGGATCGGCGGCGGAGTCAATCGCCGGCTGCAAAACGAAGTTGCCGGCAGAATTGGCCAGGAAGAGTCCCAGGCCATTGCCCCCCGCGTGAGCGACAACGAGGTCTTCTCGCAGGTCGCCGTTCATGTCGGCCGCGGCGATGCGAACCGGTTGCGAAAAGGTAGCCAGGTTCGCTCGCACGGTCGGCGTGCCGTTGGCGGCGAGTGCATAGAGTTTGACGCCGTCGGCGGCCCGATCGATTGCCGCGATTAACGTCTCATTGCCGACCTTCACCAGAGAGATGGCCCGCGCGGGCGCGGCGGCGTTGATTGTTCGCGGCGGGTCGAACGTGCCGGCGACATCGGCGCGGCCCAGCCGCACGATGATGTTTCCTGATTGGTTGACTACCACCGAGTCGGTGATCAGATCGCGATTGAGATCGGCAAACAGCGGCGTCGCGCCGAACGCCGTCGAAGCAAACTTGTCCGGCGAAACGAACGAGCCATCGCCGCGGCCGAGCAGCATCGTCACGTCTTTGCTTACGACGTTGGCGACGGCGAGATCGGCGCGGCCATCTCCGTTGAAGTCGCCACTAACGATTGCTGTCGGCGAATCGCCGACCGGGAAGCTCACTTGTGGAGCGAAACTGCCATCGCCCAGGTTCCGCAGCACGGAAACATCGTTCGATACTTCATTGGCCGAGCCGATGTCATTGATCAAATCGCCGTTCAAGTCTGCCACGACCACGGCTTGCGGACGGTGGCCCACCGCGTATTGGGTTGCTGAAGCGAAGCCGCCGCCAGCAAGTGCGAGCAGTACCGAAACACTGTCATCTTCATAGTTGGCAACGACCAGGTCTTTGCGACCGTCGACGTTGAGATCTCCAATCGCAATTCTGTGGGGCGTCTTGCCGACTGGCAACCGCGTATCGACATCAAACGCGCCGCCGCCGAGATTGATTCGCACCGAAAGGTCGTTGTCGCCGGAGTTCGCTACTACAAGGTCGGCCAGTCCGTCGGCGTTGATGTCTTCGGCGAGGATCGCGAACGGCGAGTTGCCGGCGGCGAGGCGCGTTTCGGGATTGAACTTCCCGTCGCCGCGGCCGAAGAAAATCGAGATATCGCGCGAAGAGAAGTTGGCTGTGGCGAGATCCAGCACACCATCGCCATTGAGATCCGTTGTGGCGATGCCGAGGGGAAAATCTCCCGTTGAAGGATCTGGATTTACGATGGTGTCAAAGCCGCCGTCCCCCAGTCCACCGAGCAACACAGAAATGTTGTCGTCCAAACCATTGGCGGTGGCCATATCGAGCCGGCCGTCGCCGTTGAAATCGCCGACAACAATCGAGGTCGCATCACCTGCCGCCAGCCGCGAAGCCTCGCCCATTGTGCCGTCGCCATTGCCCATCAGCAAAGAAGTAAAGCCGGAGGTGGCGGTGGCGAGATCGAGTCGGCCGTCGCTGTCAAAGTCGCCAACGGCCACGTCGAGCGGGGAATTATTGACTGCGAATCGCTGCGCGGCTTGGAAGGTGCCGTCGCCGAGGCCAAGACGTACCGAGACGCTGTCGCCAAAGCCGTTGGCGGTGGCAAAATCCAGGCGGCCGTCGAGGTCCAAATCTTCGAGGGCGATCGCGAAAGGTTGTCCGGTAACCGCCACGATCCTGCCGCTGGCGAATGCGCTGTTGCCGAGACCCAGGGCCACGGTGACGGTGGGATCGACCGAGTTGGCAACCGCGAGATCGAGCTGGCCGTCGCCGTTGAAGTCGTTGGTGGCGATCGTGCTGCGAAAATCTCCCGCGGCGGTGCCAACCGGCGCGGAGCGGACATCGAGCCGCGATTCAGCGTTGAAATTTCCGCCGCCGAGGCCGATCAACAGCGACACGTCGTCGGACTGAGCGTTGGCAACTGCGAGGTCAAGTTCCGCGCCGCCGCCGAAGTTACCCAAGGTCAGCGAGGTTGGTTCATCGCCGACCGAAAACCGCGCCTGATCCCCAAAAGTTCCGTCAGCGTTGCCCAACAGGATCGACACATCATCTGAGCCGCGATTGGCAACCAGCAAATCTAGCCGGCTATCTCCATTCAAATCGGCGTGTGTGATGGCTTCGGGTCGGTCGCCGACGGCGAACTCGCCGGAGACAGAAAACGTTCCATTGCCATCGCCCGTGAGAATGGTGACCGTGCCCGAGCCAGCGTTGACCACGGCCAGATCGAGCGCGTTGTCGTTGTTAAACGCGCTGACGACAAGTGCTACCGGCTCAGATCCCACCAAGATCGTCGCTTGTGCGTTAAAACTGCCGTCGCCATTGCCCAACAGAATGAAGACTTCGCCACTCGACGGATTGGTGACCGCCAGATCGGTGAAATTGTCTTGATTGAAGTACCCAGACGCGACGGCGGCCAGGCCCGGACCCACCGCAGTGCTAATCGCCGGCGCGTAGGTGCCGTCGCCCAAGCCGAGCAGAACGTTGATGTCGCCTGAGAAGCGATTCACAACCACGAGGTCCGCAACAAACGGTCCCGACAGATCGTTGATGAACGCCGAAATGATTGCGGCTGGAAATCCTGGCGTGGCGATTTCGGCAAACGGCGGCGTGGCGGCGATGAAATCCGTGAACAGAAAGTAATTGCCCGTGGCGGCCCCGACTCCCGATACGCTCAGATAATACGTGCCGGCCGGCAGATGTTGCTCGATGAGCGGGTTGACGTTACCTACGGCCGCGTCGTCGCTGGTGACTAGTGGCTGTCCGTTCGGGCCAAGGAGCGTGAGTCGCGTGTCGCCGCCGCCGGTGACGGTCGTTTCTGAGGTTGCGGTTAGCCGACCGGGTTCGGTGAGCGTAATCGCAAACACGTCTCGATCGCCGGCGACGCCGATGCTGCCGCCGATTGTCGTGTTCGGTGCGATGGTGTTCGACGAGTCGACGTCGTTGTTGGCTTCGACTTCGTCGGTAACCGGCGGCGGGCCCTTAACGAGGATCTTCAATGTGTATTCGCCAATGGAACCCGCCACGCCGCTGGCTTCGGTTTGCGGATCGTAGCCAACGTTCGGAGCGCCCGAGACGCCCACGAAGTAAACGCCCGCCGTCGTCACGTTGAACAATAGTGCCGGATCGAGGCCGTCGCTGTCGTCGTTACTGGCTAACTCCGCGCCCGTGGCGTCGAACAGCCGCAGTGCCGCGTCGAGCGGAAAGCCAAATATCTGGGCATCGACGTCAAGCGAGAGCGTGTCGCCAACCGCCAGCGTCAAGCGGTACAGATCGACGTCAAGCGCATCGGCAATCGCGCCGCCCTGAAACGCCTCAACGCCGCGAATGAACGGCGTCACCGTGGCGTTGACCAATGTGTCGTTACCGTCCGGCGGCAGAGGTGCCTGTGTAAGCAGCAGCTTGAGATCGTACGCGCCGGTGGAAGAGCCGCCACCGCTCGCTTCCACGTTCGGGTCGTAGAAGAAATTGCCGGCGTCGGAGACGCCGACGAAAAACGTTCCCGCTTCAGTCGCGGTGAACGACAGCGCCGAGTCGAGCCCCGCATTGTCGTCGTTCGAGGTTAGTTCGTTCCCAGCGATGTCGAATACACGCAGGAAGCTGTCGAGCGGGCTGCCGTTGGCTTGAGCTTCGATGCGCGCATCCAGCGTGTCGCCGGCGGCCATCGACACCGCGTACAGATCCACATCGCCGAGCGGATCGATGTCGGCGCTGGTGGTTGCTTCTACTCCGGACGCCAGGTTCGTCGGAGTCGCGCCGGCGATGGTGTCGTCGCTCAACGGAGGCGAGACGAGCAGCTTCAGATCATACACGCCGGTCGAAGAGCCGCCACCGCTGCCCTCCACGTTCGGGTCATAAAAAAAATTGCCGAAATCGGAAACGCCCACGTAGTACGTGCCGTCGGCGGGAACGGTGAACTCGATGAGTGAATCGAGGCTGCCCGTGCCATCGTCGTCGTTGAATGACAACTCGTTGCCCGTGCTGTCGAAGAGCCGCAAGAGAGTGTCGAGCGAGCTGCCCGTCGATTGGGCTTCGATATCGGCCACCAGCCGGTCGCCGGCCGCCAATTGCAATGAATACAAGTCGACATCGCCCACCGGATCGACGGTGTCGGACTGGGTGGTCTCGGTACCGTACGTGAACGGGACAGGAGTCGCGCCGGCCAACGTATCGTCGGCCGAGAGCATCTGACGCGGCTCAAGCATTTCGCCTTGCAGCAAGGGGGTGCGTCGAACTGGCTGACGACGGACCATATAGAGTGCACCAAGGCGAAGAGAAAAGCCGACAGAGAAGCAACTTCGATTATTCTCCGTCACGAAACCGGCCGCAACGAGTCATTCGGGAGCCCGCGAAAGGGGCGGGAGTCGATTTCGCGAGAAAGATGATGGGAGAGTGATGACAAATTCGCGAAACCGACTCCCTCTCCCCATTTAGTAGAGCAGCGCGGCGGGGAGGAATCGGAAGGGGGGATCCGAAAAATTTGACCGCGGGTACCCAAAGGGTACCCGCGGCCAAATACTAGTCCGCCGCCAGGGCCTGTTCCAGGATCTTGGCGGCCGCCTGGCGTGTGTTGTAAATCGTCCGCTCGGTGGTGCCCATCTGGGCGGCAATCTGGCCGACCGGCTCGCCGGCCAGGATTAACTCGACAATTTTCCGTCGGCGTTCGGAAAACGGAGCCAAAAGGCGCTCGATGAGGTCCTGGGCAATGGCGGCGTCCTCGGGCGAAGGTTCCTTTTCAAGGGGATCGGCGGCATCGGAAATTGGCACCTCGCGGCTGGGATCTCGCCGCTCGCGCTGCCAGAATTTCCCCCGGTTTCGAACCTTATTCAGGGTGATCGTGACAATCAGGGGCCACAAGCTATCGTTGGGGCCGATCTCGATCCGGTTCTGCCGCATCTGGGCGAACAGGCTTCCCAGCACCGACTGGGCCATGTCGGTCGATTCTTCGACTTCTTTGAGCCGCCAGCCGGTTTGACGCCGAACAAGGCCGATCAGCCGGGCATGGTAGCGCTCGAAAAGCGCGGAGGCAGCCTGTTCGTCACCCGCCTTGTAAGCGGAGATCAAATCGCGATCTGGCGCGTTTTCAACCACGGCGTTGGAGTCCCGGCTTAAGCCGGCGGTTGGAGTTCCGGCTTTCGCCGGCGGAATGACAATTAGCGCCTAAAGGCGGAAATCCAACAAAAATTTGCTTGCTTTCGTCCCGTGGCGGGATTAATATCAAGCTTGTTTGAAGATTGACTATTGTTAGCGTAACCTGAGCGAGCGGCTGTTGGAACACAGCAGCGCTCATTTTTTCGTGATTCGCGCAGGTCAGGCTTTCCGGTCCGACTCGAGTTGACTAATGCATAATTTTCGCTGATCGCTTTTTCGTCAGGCTCAACGGCCTGACCTACGAGGAAACGCCAATGTAGCTTTTCCCCCTTTGACCTGTCGGGTCAGGTCCGCAGACTTCGTAGGTGTTGTGCTGTAATGGGGGTGCTAGTCTCACTTTTTTTCCCACAAGAGGTTCGCCCATGACGACGCATGCTTCTACAAGTTTCATCCACGGCCGCCGAGGCCGATGGCGCACGTTCCTCGCGACAGTTGCAGCCGCTAGTGTGTGGCTTTGCACTAGTTCTTCCGCTTGGGCGGTTAGCACGTCCGGATCCACCTATGCCTCGAAGGCAACGGGGCCGGCGCCACTGACCGACAGCGACTCGCACAGCGCAGGCAATCCCACAAGCGCGTCGTCGAGTTCGCGCTCCGATGCCAATTCCACCTCGTTAAATTCGCACGCCCAATCCTGGGCCACCGCCAAGATCGTCGGCGGGGTCCTCACCAAGACCGCCAGCGGTAAGACGTTTGTCGAAGCAGGCAACGACACCAAGACCGGCACCTGGTATTCCTACGCCAGCGGCACCACGCTGCAAGTAAATAGCGCTGTTGTGCAGCCCGTACAAATGTTGCTGCGAATCAGCCGTGCCACCTCGCCTGCGATTCTCGGTCTCGACGAGCGCCCACAAGACACCAATCCGCTGCTCCCCAGCATGCCGGAACCGTTTGACGCGCTTTCCGACAGCTTGATTCCCAATCCGCACCAACAGTTGTACGTCGATTCGATCGGTTCTCTGCCGGGGAACCCCAATCCAAGCTTCTTCGACATCTTCGTCGATCTGAAAAGCAGCTTCTCGCAGGGCGGGCCGAAAACACCCCTGCTCAACGGATCGGCAATCGTGGACCACGAGGTGAACAACGTTGCTTTCAATCAATCGTTCGTGGATGTTAACGGCCTGCCGCGCGACGTTTTCACCGCCCAACCTCCAGTAAGTATGGACGGAGTCAATCGCCACTTCTTTAACGTCGAGGCCGACGTGGTGGTTCCCTTCCAAGTCCAGACCAATTCACCATTCGACGTGCAGACCGATATGTACCTTACGATGGGCTATCCAGACGGCCTTGCCCACCCCTTCGATCCGATCATCGAGGCTCTGCTTTTACCAACCGATTTTGGACCAGGCTTGCCGCGCCCTGTCGGTGGCGCTGGGTCGCTGATCGTGGAGCTGCTGATCGACCCCAATCAGCAGAACATCGGCCAGTTTGGCCCGCTCACCATCGTACCGGAACCATCCTCCGCGCTGCTGGCTTTGATGAGCGTCGCGGGGTTGGCGGCTTTTCGACGTCGGCGACGTTCATTTCGCGCGTAATACTTTGTAGACCGCCACGCCTTGGGCGCGGTTCTTGACGTCGATCGTGCCGATCTCTTCGACCACGAACGTGCCGCTCGTCTTGGCGTGCGTCACTTCGTCGATGCAAATTTCGTTCGGCCGAGCGAACGTTTGCAAACGTGAAGCCACGTTCACCGCGTCGCCCAGTGCCGTGTACTCCATCCGCCGCGACGAACCAATGTTGCCCACCACCACCAGCCCCGTGTTGATTCCAAACCGGGCTCGCAGCACACCCGCTTTGCCCCCCGGCAGTGTGAACTCTCGCATCCGCTCGCGCATTTCCAGGGCCGCGCGGACAGCCGCCGCCGGGCTGTCTTCGTTCGGCACCGGCGCGCCGAACAATGCCATCACCGCGTCGCCGATGTATTTGTCGATCGTGCCGCCGTGGGCGAAGATAATCTCGGTCATCGCCGTCAAATACTCTCGCACAAAGCTCGCCAACTCGGCCGGCTGCAGGCCTTCGCTCATCTTGGTGAACGAGACGATGTCGGAAAACAGCACCGTCACCACGCGCTCGGCCGGCGCCAGCGGATCGCCGCCGGTTTTGTGATCGGCAATGTGCTGCACGATGCGATTGTCCAGATACTTGCTCAGATAGGCCCTTGCCTGCCGTTCGGTGTCGACCATTTGGCTCAGCCGCCCGCGCTCGATGCCGATCGCCGCCTGATGGGCCACCGCCAGCAGCAGCTCTAAATCTTCCTGCGTGAAGAATTTTCCGGGCGTGGTCGAATCGAGCGAAAGGATGCCGATGATGTTGTCGCCTGTCCACAGTGGCACGCACATCGTGGAATAGACGCGCATCTCGGCCAAAGAACGCAACATTCGTTCGGCGCTGCCCGCCGGTGTGGAACCCGTTTGGCCGATGACCACACCCGCGCGTTCGTCAAGCAACCGCTGCAAGACATTACGGCTGAACCGCACTTGTTCGTCTTCCCCCAGGCCGCGCATGGCGATCGGCACCGGTTGGCGTTTCTCGTCCAGCAGGCACAAGATGCCGCGATCAGCCTTGGCCTGCTCGATGACGATCGACATGATCTCGTCCAAGAGCTGTTTGGGATCGAAGATCCGCACCAGCTTCTCGCTCACCCGCTGAATCAGCCGCAGCTTGACCTCGGCCAGACTCTCCCCCTTCGAGCGCGGCGCGAGTGCGGCGCCCTTGCCCAGCTCGGGCAGCATCCCTGTTGCCGGATCGGGCTTGAGCAGCAGCGTGTCGGTTGAGCGTTGCTGCCGCCTGCCATCAACGCGCAGGAACTCGAAGTGCGAAGCATCTTTTTCGTCCTCGTCCTCATCATCGATTACCAGCGAGTGCAAAAGGCTGCTGCCATATTCGCTGGGCGTCTTTCTTTCCTGGTCGTCCACAACCAGCGACTGCAGGAACGAGCTGGCATGGCTCACGGAGCTCGGTTTGGCGGAGTCGACGGTGCCCGAGAGATCTTCGAAGACGATTTCGGTCGCGCCGATTTGAATCTGATCGCCGTGCCGCAAATGGGCGGAAGTAATCTGTTCGCCATTGACGAACGTGCCATTGCGGCTGCCGCGATCCTCGAGACGCCAGCCGAGCGAGTCCTTGACCAACTGCGAATGCCGCGAGGAGGCCGCCAGGTCCGCCAGCGCAATGTTATTGGGCGGCCCCCGGCCAATGGTGACCGTCTCGACCTCCGCAAGTTCATGCGTGGTGGAGCTCGTTCCCGCGTGAATTCGCAACCGTGCCATGGGCAGTTTGTGGAAGGTGGGAGGATGGAACGATGGGACGGCGGGACGAAAAACCGATCGGGCGCCCCACTTCCCAAACTAGGACTCATCATAACGCATCCAGATTCTGTTGAGTATGTCTACTTAGCATGTCTACGTTGGCGTCGCGTGTTCACGAGAGTAAACTAGGAGCATGAAAACCACCGACAATTCGCCAATCCCCAAGGAATGGCTCGAAGAATTTGCAGCCGCCGGCCGGCGGCCATTGGAAACTCGTTTCAAGTATGGCTTCGTAAAGACCTACAAACCGGTGCTGGACGACGCAACCTACCGATCGTGGGACAGCACCGCCGAGTATCGCAAGTGGTGTGAAGAAAACTTACCGAGTTGGCTTGGATATGGCCGCGTTTGAATACCGACAAGCCGAAGAAGTTCGCGATGCCTTTGCGCGGCACAGCGTTCGGTATTTGTTTATCGGCAAGTCGGGGGCGCTGCTGCTCGGTTTTCCCGATACGACTCAGGATGCCGATATCTTTATCGAGCAGTCCACTGAGAACGGTACGGTCACCGTCGCCGCGCTGCGAGAATTGGGATTTACTTTGACCGCTGCTCAAGCGGACGAGATCATTCGTGGAAAGGATTTCGTTCAGCTCAAGAACGGGCCATTCGATTTGGATCTAATCTTTGCCCCCGACGGCATCGAAACGTTTTCCGATGCGTGGCGGCGACACGTCGAGGTGGAAGGCTTCCCGGTCTGCCATCCGGATGACATCATCGCCAGTAAGGCGGCAACCAATCGGCAGAAAGACCGCGAATCGCTGCCGCGCCTACGAGCTTTCCGTGATTATTGGCTCGGTTTGAACTCCGATTGAGGAGAATCCGTGTTTGATCGCATTCTCCGCCGGATGCGCGAGTTGTTGCTACACTCCCACTTGGGCCGTTCGACTCCCAGATTCCGCCCGCGGTCCCGCCGCCACCACTTCCTGGCTTGCCGCGTCGGCGTACTGCTGGAAGTTTTCATGGAATAGCGCGGCCAGCTTTTTCGCCGAGCGGCTGTAGGCGGCGTGGTCGGTCCAGGCTTCGTGCGGACGCAGAATTCCTTCAGGCACGCGCGGCACGCGCTCGGGCACGGCCAGGCCGAAGTAGGGATCTTGCGTTGTGGGACAGTGGGTCAGCACGCCCTCGTGGATGGCATCGATGATGGCCCGCGTGTAGGCCAGCGCGATGCGCGAGCCGGTGCCGTAGCCGCCGCCGCTCCAGCCGGTGTTGATCAGCCACGCTTGAGCTTCGTGGTTTCGCAGTTTTTCGGCGAGCATTTGCGCGTATTTCGTTGGATGCCAGACCAGGAACGCCGCG
>SXHT01000148.1 GCA_005773095.1 Planctomycetaceae bacterium | reverse complement strand
CGATCTCCCTATAAAATGGTTTCATAGACGTGTTGGCATCAGAATGATGACACTTGCTCGCTACCGACACGCGTGGCAACCGCTATCAGGATCCTGAGCTCGATCGTCTCATCAAAAAAGTGGACCGAGCCGTCGAGTAGCAAGAAGTGAGCCCCGCCGGGATGGGCGCTGCCGAAGCTCACATCATTGAGATTCGTCCAACTTGTGAGCAGCCGTTCCGAGTGGATGCCAAATGCCAGATTACGACAGCAGTAGGAGGCAAAATTGTCGGAACCGCCGCTCGTGCTGCGTGGCCAAAGCGCGGCGTCCATACCACCGAACCATGACATCTCACCTAAGGAAAAGGTCTTACTCGTGCCATCGGCGATCTTGGATATCTTGAACGTCTTGTCGAAGATGTGAGCGCCCGTGCTGGCGAAGCCGCCATAGCTTCCCGTTACGTTGTACGCGGGGCCTCCCCAGAGGTTGGCGCCCTTGGCGCCGAGCACCGGATTGTAATGCTGCACATAATATACCACACCGCTAATCGGATATTCGGCAGTCAGTGCGCTTGGGCACACGTAGGGGGACATGCGCCGCTCTTCAGCCTTGGTAAGATTGAAGAGATTGATCTTTTTGAGCTCGGCTTCGATGGCCAACTCCTCCACAAACGGCAGGATCAGACCGTGCAGGCTAATTCCCTGAGGGTGCGCGGTGTCGGGCACACCACTGGCCACGTTTTTCCATCCCGCCGGCGGAAGCAGTCTGTTAGCGTGCTCGTAGTTCAGAATTCCGATGCCTAACTGCTTGAGGTTGTTGACGCAGTGCGTCCTCCGTGCCGCCTCGCGGGCCGCTTGCACGGCCGGCAGCAACAGCGCCACCAAAATCCCGATGATGGCGATGACCACCAAGAGCTCAACGAGGGTAAACCCGTTAGGGCGTGATTTGGCCATGGTTGCCGTGCTCGAGTCATTGCGGGACAGAGAGAACACGTGGCTACGACTTTCTCCCCGCTCTGTCCGCTCACAAAAGGTTCAGATCCTCACGGATCACAACGACTTAACTTCGCATACGAACGAAACTCAACGCCGCCACTCCAATCTCCGCAAGGATGGGTCGATTGCTGTGCTGTGTGCTGAGCCGATGCCCAGTAGAGCCCGGATGTGATTAAAAGTCAACTAGGTTGACGAACCTTCTCGCGGGTAGATCTTCGCCCGCGGACGCTGGGAAAAACGCCACGAAAACGCCGGACACCCGTTCTTATTCCCAGAAATGATGGGGAATCCAACCAACGGCCGGCTGCGGAAACTGCTCGAATGTCCTGGCCTCGTGTTGACTAACAGTCACAAACTGGATTATAGTACGAGTTCTCATGATGCTTATAAGTAAGACCGCACCGCCAAAGAACTTGCGACTGCAAGCTGTGATTTTCGACTGGGCTGGCACGCTGGTCGATTACGGTAGCTGTGCTCCTCTGGCCGCATTTGCTGAAGTATTCCAATTGCACGGCGTGCCGATCACCGACGCCGAAGGTCGCCAGCCCATGGGCAAAGAGAAACGTGAACATCTATCCGAGTTACTGGGGATGCAGGAAATTCGTGCACGCTGGCGGGAAACTCATGGCGCTGCGCCTGGTCCGCGCGAACTGGATCGACTGTACAGCGACTTCGTGGCACGGCAACCAAGCTGTGTGACGTCACATGCTGGATTAGTCCCCGGTGCGTCGGCGTGTGTTAACGAGTGCCGCCGCCGAGGTTTGAAGATCGGCAGTAGCAGTGGCTACACACAGGAAGTGCTGAGCAGGCTTGTGGCATTGTCCCAGGAACAGGGCTGCAACCTCGATGCTGTAGTTTCGGCCGGCGAAGTGCCAGCAGGTCGGCCTGCACCCTGGATGATTTGGGAAAACGCCCGGCGATTGCAAGTCTATCCGCCCGCGACGCTCGTCACGATCGACGACACGGCTGTGGGCATCCAAGCCGGACTAAACGCGGGAACCTGGACCGTCGGTGTGGTTGCCAGTGGGAATTTGATCGGCTTGCCGCTCGACGAATTTCAACGTCTCGCTGAGGATCGGCGCCAACAACTGTTGGCCATGGGCTACGAAGCCATGCAGGCTGCTGGGGCGCACTACGTCATTGACACAGTAGCCGATCTGCCAGCCGTGCTAGATCATATCGAACAGCGCTTGGCGCAGGGAGGGCGACCATGAGCCACGATTGTCTGTCCGATCCGATCCGAGCCGCGGTCTTCGTCGCGCCGGGGGCTCCGCTGGAATTGCGTGAATTTCCCCGCCCGCAACTTGCGGCCGGCGAGGTGCTGGTGCGCATCTCGTGCTGCACCTTGTGCGGCAGCGACTTACACACCTATCTTGGCCGCCGACCCACAGTCACGCCGACGGTGCTGGGACACGAGGCGCTCGGCCGTGTGGCGGAGCTCGGCCCTGGCAACCCGATACGTGACTTGGCGGGTCAACCGCTAAAAGTCGGCGACCGTGTTTCCTGGTCCGTGGTGGCCAGTTGCGAGCAGTGCTTTTTTTGTCGAGCCGGCTTGCCCCAAAAGTGCGAAAAACTTTTCAAGTACGGACATGAATCGTGCTGCAATGGGCATCCGCTCAGCGGCGGTCTGGCCGAGTTCTGTCAATTAGCTGTCGGCACGCCGATCGCTCGCTTACCGGAGGAAATTCCCGATGTCGTCGCCTCTTCAGCAAATTGCGCCACCGCAACGGCCGCCGCCGCCCTTCGAGCGGTCGATGGATGTCGTGACCAGGTGGTTTTGGTGCAGGGCGCCGGACTACTGGGGCTGACGATGTCGGCGATGGCACGAGTCGGCGGAGCGGCCGCGGTGATCGTGGCCGATGTCGATCCCGCACGGTCGAGCCTGGCTTCTCTTTTCGGCGCTACGTTCACGGTCAACCTGGCCGATTCGCCGCAGCAATTGGAACGCATCGTTTCGAAACACACTGCCGGCCGCGGCGTGGACCTTGCCTTCGAGATGTCCGGCACGGCCGCGGCAATGGAGCAGGGACTCGAACTGCTTCGCATTGGCGGGCGTTACGTGTTAGTGGGCGCGGTATCGCCCACACGTCCGGTTAAAGTCGACGCCGACCAACTAGTTCGCCGCATGCTCACTCTGCAGGGCATTCACAACTATGCCCCCCAAGACCTGGCCGCGGCGATCGAATTCCTCACAATTCACCACGCGAAGTTTCCCTTCCAGGAGCTGGTCACGGGAGTTTTCTCGCTGGCCCAGGCCGACGCCGCATTTGGGCACGCAGTCGAAACCAGCGCCGTTAGAACTGCCGTGCGTCCACAGTTGACGCTTATCGAAGAGAGCAAAGCGACGCCACGGCGCCGACCCTTCTCGCGTCCGATCGCCAGCTCTTGTGCTACAGAGCAATCCGAGGTGAAAAAGTGAGCGCCGCTCACGAATTGCACCGCCCACCGTGCGAGTCGACGCTCGTTTGCGGGAGTAGAGCCTCTCGGGCCCGCTGCTGTTGGTGGAATTATTGGTTGGCGACCGTCCTATTGCTTGCGGGTATGCGGCAGGCATCGGCAGAGGAGAGTGTGCCCGTCGAACCCGAGTTAAAATGGTACAAAGGCAACCTTCATGCGCGCTCCTTGTGGAGCGACGGCAACGATTTTCCCGAGATGATCGCCGACTGGTACCGCTCGCACGGTTACCATTTCTTGACGCTCTCGGATCACGACGTGCTGAGCCAGGGCGAGCGCTGGATGCCGCTGGTGGAGATCGACAAGCGGCGTGGCCGGTCAATTTACGATTACCGCAACCAGGGCTGGGCAGAATTGCCGGAGGGGGACCCGCGGAAGCGTCCATCGTTGGAAAAATACATCGCCCGCTTCGGCGCAGACTGGGTGGAAACTCGTGGCGATCGCGACGCCGGAACGCTCGAAGTGCGGCTCAAACCGCTCGACGAGTTTCGTCCACTGCTCGAAGAACGCGGACAATTTCTGCTGATTCAAGGAGAGGAAGTCAGCGATAGCGTGCAGAAACTCGCGTTGCACCTGAACGTATCGAATCTGCGGGACGTGATTCTGCCCGTAGGCGGCCCCACCCTCCGCGAAGCGCTGGAAGGCAACCTTCGGGCCGCCCAAGAACAATCGAAGAAAACCGGGCGAGAGTTGCTCATCCATTTGAATCATCCCAATTACGACTGGGCCGTGACTGCTGAAGATCTTGCCGCAGTGCCGCTCGCGCGATTCTTTGAAGTCTACAACGGGCATCCGGGTGTGCGCCTTCAAGGAGACCAGGATCACGCCAGCACCGACGAGATGTGGGACATCGCCAACACGCTGCGGATCGCAGAATCACAGGCGCCGCTCTATGGCCTGGCCACCGACGACAGCCATCACTTTCATGGCGAAGGCTACTCCTGGCCGGGGCGCGGCTGGATTATGGTCCGCGCCCGCCAGCTTACTCCGGAGTCGCTGATCCGCGCGATCAACGAGGGCGACTTCTACGCTTCGACCGGTGTTGTATTGGGCGATGTGTGCTACTCTCCGGAATCGCAAACCTTAGAGTTGTCGATCGAGCCCGATGGCGACGCGACGTTTACAACCCGCTTCCTCGGCACGCCGAGCGACTTAGATCCGACGAGTGAAGTGCGTAAGGATCAGCAAGGCAAACCTCTGGCGACCACGCGGCGCTACTCTCGCGACGTTGGAACCACGTTTTCCAGCGTGGATGGCTTACGCCCCGCATACCGTCTGATGGGCAAGGAACTCTACGTTCGCGCCGTGGTGACCTCGAACCGTCCAGCTTCGAGTCCTTCCTACGCAGGTGCACTCAAGCAGGCCTGGACCCAGCCTGTCGGCTGGCAGCCCCGCGTAAATCCCGCCCGCGCCGCCTCAGCACCGTGAGGGCCGACACCGGTATGGGCTACACCAGATCAAGCAACCATAGCCGAATTCCATGAAGTTAATGCACAACTTCGGAACTATTTGCGAGTTGATCGAGAGATCGGGGCGCCTTGCGGGCTGCCTCGTCCCGTGTCCTTGTTGCGGGTCGTTCGCTGCTTCCTGCCGCCGGAGTCGATTTCTTCCACCGGTGCGTCGAGCCACATCTTGATCAGATGCAGCACGTGCTTGTCGCTGACGCGACGTGCCACCGAGTTGACAAAGTCGAAACGGAGCGGGAAGCGATTCCAGTGTGACTGCCAAGCGTCCGATCTCTTGGTCTTGCATTCCCCTCACACGGCGGAAAATAGCACGATTGGGAACCCTGCCAAGGTCTTCGTCATGCGTTCATCAGCCGTTACGAGGCGGCAGTTCTCGCGCTCCGCCAGCGCTACGTAAAGGCAATCGGAAACGCCGAGCCGAAAGCTCGATGCGATTTCCAAAGCCCGCGGCAGTAAGGGAAGGTGCGGATGCAGAATCGGCGCCACGGTAAATACGTCGGCGAGCTTGATCACAGCGTCGGCGTGAGAAATGACGCCTTTCCGCTCCGCCCGGATGAGCGTATGCGCAATTTCGATCGGGAAGATATCGGGGGCGATCAGTTCGTGGATTTGCCGCTGGAAGTCGTCGCGCAGCGCCAGGGCCAGGCGCGAATCGGCCTCGGGCAATAACCACTTTGCGGCGACGGAAGCGTCGAGGACATATTTCATTGGCTGCGGGCATCGCGGATCAATTCCACGGCCAGTTCAACGTTTCCGATTCGCTGCCGCAGTTCTTCGCGCATGCGATCCATGCGCTGGCAAGCTCT
>SXHT01000147.1 GCA_005773095.1 Planctomycetaceae bacterium | reverse complement strand
GCCGAAACCCAACACCGCCAAAGAGATTGCCGGTCCCGGCGCCAGCCAGGTGCAGGCCGGGGCTCGATTGAGCGAATCTTTGGCGATTCGCAGCATGTTGCCCCATTCGGCCTCGTACGGTTCACCGCCGACCCCAAGAAAGGATAAGCCTGCTACTTCCAAAATCGTCGTGCCCAGGCCCAGCGAGGCCAGCACAATCACGGGGCTGACCACGGCCGGCAACACGACGCGCCTAAGTATTTGCGCGTCACTGGCTCCGGCGGCATAGCTTGCCATAACATAGTCCTGATGACAAACGGTTAATACGGTGGCGCGGACTTGCCGGCAAAAGATTGGAATGTTGATGAATCCAACGGTCAGCAGCACTACGATTCGCGTGGGCGAGAATGCGACCACCAGCACCAGCGCCACCAGAATAGTCGGCAGAGACAACATCACGTCAATCGCCCGCATCACCAACAGATCGAACCAGCCACCCAGATAGCCTGCCAGTACACCGATCGGCGCGCCGACGAGCATTGCCACGGCAATCGAGACGATCCCTGCCTGAAGCGACAATCGCGAACCCTGCAGTACACGCGAGAACACATCGTGCCCCATGCTGTCGGTGCCCAGCCAGTGCTGCGATGAAATTGCCTGATACGGTTTCGCCACCAACTCGTTGGACCGATAGGGGGCCAGCACATCCGCTAACGTCGCGATTGTCAAAAAAAGACCGACGATCGCCGTACCAAACCATGCGGAACGGCTCCGTTGGAAGCGTCGCCAACGGCGGTCCGCGAATGCAGCCGACAGCCAGCGGCCAGCCGCCGGCGGCGGCGCCGAATCGTGTCGCTGGTTGCTGATGGCGGACCGCGGACTGCCGATGCCCGGCGGCTCACTGCTCATCGCTCCCCTCCCCATCGTGACCGCGGATCAAGCAACACATACAATAAATCAACCGCCAGATTCGTTGTCACAAACACGACGGCGATCAACAGCGTTGCTCCTTGAACCACCGCGTAGTCGCTATCGAGGACCGCCTTGACCAGAAACTTTCCCAGGCCGGGCCAGTCGAACACGGTTTCCGTGAGGACGGCTCCAGTCAGCAATTGGCCCACCTGCAGACCCGTGATATTGACGACCGGGATCGATGCATTCGGCAGTGCATGGAGCAGCACAACACGCCACCACGCACTTCCCTTGGCCCGCGCCGTGCGGACGTAATCGGCCGAAAGCACATCCAGCATCGCAAAGCGCGTGATGCGCGCAATGATCGCCAGCGGAATCGTGCTCAGCGCGACCGCCGGGAGAATCAGGTGCCGCAGTCCCGCCGAAAAAACGTCAAACCGTCCGCGGAGCAAACTTTCGATGAGCACGAAGCCGCTCGCGGCATCGAATTCCGTCCCCACCGGCAGTCGCCGCCCCGTGGGAAGCCCCGTAAACCAATAACGCAGCATAATGCCCAGAAAGAACACGGGCACGCTGACGCCCAGGAGCGAGCCGGCGGTGCACAACACGTCGGGCCAACGATTGCGCCACACGGCAGCCGCGATGCCCAAGAGCAAGCCGCACGGCGCCGCAATTAGCAAGGCGGCCAACGCAAGTTCCATCGTGGCGGGAAAGGTTCGCTTGAGCCCCGCCGCCACACTTTCCGTATGAAAAAAAGATTCGCCCAGGTCGCCTTGGGTGAAAACCTCTCGCAAAAACTGGCCAAGCTGTCCAAGAATCGGCCGGTCCCAGCCTTGCCGTTGCATTTCGGCGGCCACTTTCTCGGGCACGGCATGTTGGCCGAACGCGCCTAATGCCGGATTATTCGGCACCAGCCGGATTGCCACAAACACAGCGACGACCGCGACCATCGCGGTGGGAATTGAAATCAGCACCCGCCGAGCGAGATAGGCCATAGGTAAAGTCGAACGATGAAGCACGCGCGTTGTCAAGTGCGGTGAAGCCGCGCCTACGGCCGATCCGTGTTTTACGTTGGGCAACTTCGCAGGGCCGGCTTTGCCGGCCGTGGATGGGAAAGTCGCGCGAGTCAGGCCGGTGTACGCCTGGCGTCTCGGCGTCGAAGAAGATCGTCTCGGCAAGCTGTTGATACGTGCCGCGAAAATGGGGCGTGGACTTGATCGGGATTCGGTAGGCTCAATGCCCAAGCTGCGTGGAAAGGCCACATCAAGAGGCCGTAAGCGCCGCTCGGTGACAATCACTCTCACGCCATTTTTCTGGAAGGGCAATCGCTTTGCCGATAGCACCCCTACAACGGCCGTCAGCGTTACTGCTTGCCAACGACCCCCCGGAATTCGCTCATGACGTTCTGTGCCGCCATTTGGTACATGCCGATATCGCAGAAGAAGCCGAACATCTGCACTCCCTGCTGGCGCAACAAGGGAAAGTCGGCCACACGGTCGAAGTGACAGCCCATGATCTTGCCTTGCGCTTGGCAGGCGTCGGCGGTGCGGCGGATGGCGTCCATCACCGGCGGCGCGCTCCACTGGCCTGGCACGCCCAAGTCCACGCTCAAATCGCCCGGGCCGATGTACAAACCGTCTACGCCGTCGATCGCGGCAATTTTCTCAACCAAACCAACGGCGGACGCCAGCTCGATTTGAATGATCGTCAGCAGATCCCGATTCGCCTCGGCCATGAACGTTGTCGGATCGTGACGGCGATGCCGCGTGTGACCGCGCAAAAGATGCACGCCGCGTTGGCCCACCGGCGTGTACTTGGTCGTCCGTACGGCTTGATGGACTTCCTCCAGCGTGGAGCAGAACGGGATGAGCACTCCACCGGCGCCGGCATCGAGTGAACGGGTGATCATGCCGCGGTCCACATTGGGCGGCCGGAGGATCGTGCATATTCCGTTCTGGTACCCCGATTCGATTGTGGCTTCCAGTTCGCGCGGGTTGGCGTGGCCATGTTCGCCGTCGAGCACCATGAAATCAAAACCCGCGTCGGCGGTAACTCCCACCGTCGCCGGCCCGCCAAATTCCACCATCATTGTGCCAATCACCGCGCGACCGGCGGCAATCGTTTCGCGGAGCTTGCGGGCAGGTTGGTGCATGAGAAAATCCTGGAGAAGGAAGGATGCCGCGCAATGTCGGCGTATTACTTGTTATCGGGAAGCATCTCGCGCGATGGCTCAAGGCCGTCGGGTGTGACACGCAGGAACTGTGACCGGGCAAAACGGCCGCGGCTGTCCATGTAAACATAAAGCAGCACGTCCGGTTTGAATTCCAGCATGCTGCCCATTCCCCAAACATCGGTACCGATGCGGTAGCCTTGCCAGGTCATGCCGTCATCGTGGCTGACATAAGCACCCAGGCCGCCAGGCATTCGGCCGGCGACGACGAGCGCCCCCGAGGACGTAGCCCGTGGTGGAGCGGCTCTCCGTTCAGTGCTCAGCACGTCAGTCACGGTCAACTCCTTCGGGCATCGCCATTTATGTGGCATTCGTTCCGGTGCGCAAAATTAAATAAGGCGGGGCCGCGGATACGAACTTAATGCAGTGCAACGCTTATGTCAACGCGCGGAAACAGGGTTAACCGGCCAATCCGTTGTTCAAACTGCGTTGGGCGTCGCAGGGTCTGATGGGCACCCTGACACAAAAAGTTGTCTGGCCGTGAATCAGGTTCTCCGGCGCGCGTACCTTCAATCCGTACTCGCCGCGCTGGCGCCCCGCCTTCAGGATGACGATGGCTATATCGGGATGTTCAACTATGCCGGCGGCATCGAAATCTACGACGGCGCCAACCCGTATTACAACACCTTCGGTGAAATCGACAACGGAGGGTTTTTCCCGTTGTCGCCGGGTTTCTGTACTATTCGACTCGAGCGGGCGCCAAATTCAGCCACCGTAGCCTTTAAGATTGATGGTGGAACCAACGGTTCGATTGACGTCGATGCGACGCTTACGTCGTTTTGGGATTGGCCGGCCCTGCGTTTTATTGGGGAAATACGAATCTTGCCGGCCCGGGGGCTGTAGCCGATGTGCAATGGGATTTTGTCAACTTGGTTCAATTGGCGACGCCTCTGGCTGGAGATCTCAACGGCGACGGGTTCGTGGGTCGGGACGATTTGAATTTTATCTTGGGCGACTGGGGTACGAACGTAACGCCCGGCAGCCTTACGATGGGCGACCCCAGTGGCGATGGTTTCGTGGGGCAAGATGACCTGAATATTCTCTTGAGTCGATGGCCGATCCGATGGCTGCCCATGTGCGCCAAGCGAAATTGTACCAGCAACTCCTGATGCTCCTCGGTGATCACCGCCGCCATCCAAGCTGCGGCAATTGTTTGCATCGCGACGGTGAAACTCAAGTCGCGCGGCGAACGTTCCGCCGCAAGTTCGATTTTGCCATGGTACGAATGCCTGAAGATGCCCCGTCGGCGGACGAACTCTTGGCCCGCTACCCGAGCCGGTTCCCGCCGAATGACGACGGGACGCCGTGCCAACTGGTTACACAGCCCACCGTGGCGGCCGGGTGGCGCGATTTGTTTCAGAAACTGTCTGGCCATTGGGCATGAATGGGGAAACCGTGCGGCCGGCTTGGCGGGAAGAACCTGGAACGCGGGGGCTGGGAAGCGCTCCCGCTATTCCCGATACCTGGCAAGAGGTACTCCCGGCCGGCTTCGGGGCAATTCCTCGAAAAAGGAAGGAATCCGACGCTGCTCCACTCGATTCGAGTTACTCGCGCAGGCGGGAGCGAAAACCCCGCGGACGCTACCAGCCCCAACTGCTCATGAGCGCGGCCTTGGTTGCTTCTCAGAGGCAAATGACGGTTCGTCCTGAGCGGGCAAAGCTTTTTTCCGTACCCCGTTTCGCCTTCATGATTCGGATGATGCAAGCGCGCGTTCCGAACTTCGACCAGTGGGAGCGCGAGAAAAGTCACTCCGTGCTGATTTGTCTGATGGGCGTAACCAAAGTTGCGGTTGATCAGCCGGTCTTCGCCGAGTTCCTCGTCGCGAAGTTTGTGGTGCACGTGCAGGCCGGTCGCGCTGACAAACACCTGGATGCCACGCTTCGTGCGGCCGCCGATCTTGTCGCGGACGAAAAGCTCCTTCTCCTTCGGCTTGCTGCGGAAATGCTCGCCATTTTCGAAAAAGCCCCGGTACTCCTCGTAGACCGTCAGGCCGTCGCCCCGCACGGTCGGGTCGCCCTGGGGTTCCGCGTCGTCGTCCGATTCGTCGGCCAGGCCGGAAGCGCCCTCCTGTTGCTTCCAGGCGTCGGCGACGGTCTTCAACTCGGCCCGAATCTTCAGCTCGTTGCCCGCTTCAGCCGCACCTTTGTTGCCTTCGGGAATCCATGTGTCGTAGTCGTCGATGAAGACATTGAGCTTGAGATCCTCGACGACCGGCACGAGGTCGTACTTCACCGTGGCGGCCTTGGGTGGGTTGTTGAGGTCCCAGATCCCATAGATTCCGCCGTAGGAAGCAGGTGTGTGGATCCATGTGACGTCGGCGCGCGTTACGTCCTCTCGCGATTCCGGACCGCCGCCGATCGACATCTGCTTGGTGCCTTGCAACCGCAGATTGTCGCCGCTCGGCAGCGGAATATCGTGAATGATCAGATTGACTTCGGCCGTGTTGCGATGCGTCGATCGGATTGCCTGTTCGTTGCCGACGATCACCATCTCCCCAGAAGTGTCCACCTCCATGTCATGTGCGGTAAAATGCAGAAAGACTTTGCCGTCTGGCTGAAGGGCGAGATTGTACGAGTTGCCGTCGCTGCCCACCTTGATTCGGCCGGAGCCCTTGCAAGTGTCGCCGGTGAGAATGCTGGGCGGTGCCTTGCTGTTCGGAGCTTCCAGACGCTTGACCTCGAAGTCGACGCTCATCTGGGCGTGGCCGACGGCGTCCCAAGCAGGCTGTGTGTTCGAATCCCGGGGATCGCGCTCGAGCTGGAACGTGCCGCGCACGGATGAGCGTAAGTGGCCCTTGATGAACTTGCAAAACTAGTATTCGGGAAGGTGGGGGGAGCGCGCGTCGTGGTGTAATCGGTCTTGATGTCGATCGTGGCCTGCCACTCGCGAACCTTCGCCAGGCGCTTGACGGCCTCTTGATATCGCGGGTCGTTCCAATAATCGGCACGGGTGCCGGGCGGAAGCGCACCGGGATTGGCCGTTTGCGCGGCCAAAGGGGGAGCCACCTTCAACAACACGCAAAAGCAGAGTATTCGAAGGATACACGCCATGGTTCGGTCTCCTTCGCCGAGCGCGTTGGCGCTGGCGCGCCCGGCGGTAAGCCCGCGAAGAATCTCTATTCCAGTTCGTGCAACGTGCCTGCTTCGACCTCCAGATCCTGCTCGATGTCCTCGTCATCCACGCTGACAATCACCTTCTCGGCGGGCACGACCATGATCTCGCCGAACTTCTTGCACTGTTGCAGGCCGATGATCGACCCGAGGCCGCGCTGATACACCAAGATGCCCTTCTTGGGCGTACCCTTGCCGTTGACCTGAATCATGCCCAAGTGCTCCTCGGGCTTGATCTCGACTACCTTTCGTTCGGCCAGCGTGAAATCCTTGAGGATCGCCACGGCTTGGCCGCTTTGCGGCACCCAACGAATCTCATACTTCGTGGAGGAGGAGGGGATGCGGATTTCCTCACCGTATTTGCCGGTGGCGTCCACGGAACTCGAACCGATCCCGAAACTGACGACTTGGATTTCCTTGTACTCGGGGAATTCGACCTCCGGCTTCAGGACTTTGATCGCCCGCCGCTGCGAGATTTTTTTATCGGCCGGTTTCGCCACGACTTCCAGCTCCTGACGCAGTTCTTTGAGTGCATCGCCCAGTTCGTCGGCCGAGTCGGCACTGTAGTATTTTCCATTGCCGGCGTCGGCGATTCCCTGGAGCGCTTTGTCTTCCTCGGGCTTGACGCCGAATCCGACGACGTGCACGCCAAAGGTACACTTGTTGGCGGCGAGCGCGGCGGCCTCCGCGGCCGGATTGCCGTTGCAGGTTTCCAAGCCGTCGGTGATCAGCACCAGGCCGCTAAATGAGTCGTGCTTGGCAAGCTCCTTCGCGGCCACGTTCAATGAGAGCGCGATCGGCGTTGCTCCGGTGGGTCTGAGTCCGGCGATCAGGCTGCCTAACTGCGCTTTGCCGGCCGAATCCAACGGACTGATCGGCCGAGCGACTTTGACAGCATTGCAATTGCGTGGATCGTCGGCACGACCGAAGACTTCGTGACCGTACAGTACAAACGTAACGTTGAGCCCCTCGGGAATCTTTTGCACCAGGTCGGTCACGACGCGTTTCGCAGCTTCCATTTTGGTCTCGCCCTCAGGAGTCTTTTCTTTCATGCTGCCCGAGCAGTCGAGCACGATGGCGAAATCGGTGATCAACTCGGCGGCCTGCGGCGAGAGTGGCCGCACACCCTGCATGGCCGCGATCAGCTTGTCTGAAGCGCCGGCCTGCTTGAGCGCCGCCACTTGCTCGGCGCTCGGCGTGAGCACGGTTGGGGTTTTTTGCAGCCGCTTGAGGATCGATTCGTCGTCGATGCCGAGCGAAACCAATTTGAGCAGATCTTCAAACGTGATGTCCGGGCCGGAAGCCGCCGGCGGCTTCGCGCTGCCCGCGTCGCTGATCGCCGTCAGCACTGCTTCCGACGCGCCGGCCGTCTTGAGTCTCTCGATGGCGGCATCATCGGCCGAGAAGGCCAAGCCGCTGGGCATGTACGTCGGCTACCACGCCCACGGTGGCGACTTCCGCAAGCTTGGTGGCGAAACCGTCTGGGAAATACTCTACGGCAATGCCGGCCCCGACGTGATGATGCAGATGGACATTGGCAACTGCCTGGGCGGCGGCGGCGACCCGTATGCCATGCTCAAAAAGTTTCCCGGCCGCTCGCTGACCGTCCACTTGAAGGAACACGGCGGTAAACCCGGCGCGACCGTCGGCGAGGGCACCG
>SXHT01000146.1 GCA_005773095.1 Planctomycetaceae bacterium | reverse complement strand
CGGCTGGTCCTTTCGCAGCTCGACCGCGTAGACGTCCGCGTCGCGCGGCTCACCAATTCTTCCGCTGACAGCGCACGGCAGAGGCAACGCTTGTGGATGAACGGAATCGTTGGGTTCATGTTCGATCGTGGGTCCTTGCGGCACCGCGCGCACGAACGCCTCGCCGGCGATGGTGGGGTGAATAAAGGTCTGCACGTCCCGGCCGGTCGGAAGCGTCAATGGCGATGCGCAATGCTGGCCCCCAAGATTCCAGCCATGCAGCTCGACGGTTGCCTGTTTTCCCTGTTCGATCGCCAGCGGAAAACAGTGATCGAAAAAAGGACCTGTCGTCAGCGTCAGTCGATAGACGTGTTTGTCGCTGGAGCTGAGCGCGATGGACGAATCGGGTTCGGCTGGAAATGCAAACAGTCGAACGAGCACCGGGCCATCATGCTCGGCCGTGTAGACGAGCCGCGGATCAAGTCCCCCGGCATCGTCATTCTCCCGCAGCACAAAGCCCTGAGGAGAAACGATCTGCAGGATGCCATCCATCGGCGCGCCGCGGTGGCGGCGCGCTTCGAGATCGGCCACCAGGGTTTGACCCGCTTGCAGCGTGACGGCAAAGACATCGACATCCGCGCCGTGATCGAGCTGGCCATTGGCGGTAATCGCCGGCAAACTCACGGGCTGGGCCTGGGCCGGTTCGTCGTTCGGCTCGACCTCGGTGATTTCCGCCAGCATACCGACCAATAGCGGAATCGGCGGTGCAGCGCCTTCGGCGTTGAACAGTCGAACCCAGCGAATGCCGGGCGCCGCATCGGCGGCAATCTCCAGACGAAATTTGCCGGCCTGGGCATCGGGGGCAAGTTGCACGCCATGGCCATCGATCCAGACATGCACCGGCCAAGGCTCGAACGTGCCCTTGGCCACGAGCGAAACGGTTTGCCCCCGCTGCCCGCCGGCGGGAAATAAAAACCCCTTGGGCGGTGGAGCCGCGACCGTGCCGCGGGTGCAGCTCGCCAGGCACACGGCGATGGTCAACAGGTGGCGGATTCGCATCGGCTGTGCTACCCCATCAGTTCCTTGATCGGCGTGCCATCACTCACGATGTGTGTTGGTCGGCCTTGCGCCGTATACAGAATCTGATTGGGGTCGATTCCAAGTTTCAGGTAAATCGTGGAAGCAAAGTTCTCCGGGCTCAGCGGTCGTTCGATGGGCGCGTAACCATTATTGTCGGTAGCGCCGATCACGGCCCCCTTGGGCGTGCCGCAGCCGGCAAACAACACGGACATGGCATTCGACCAATGATCGCGCCCAGACGTTGATTGGCCGTCGAGCGTCGAGATCTTCGGCGTACGGCCAAATTCCCCCAGTGCCACCACGAGTGTCGAATCCAGTGTGCCGCGATCGTGCAAGTCCTGAATCAATGCCGCCAAAGCCTGATCAAAGGGGGGCAGCTTTCCCGCCAAACCGTCCTTGGTGAAGATTGCCGCGTGGGAATCCCATCCTCCCTCGTTGATGGTCACGAAGGGCACTCCCGCGTCGACCAAACGACGGGCAAGCAGCATTCTTTGCCCGAGGCTATTGCGGCCGTACGCGTCGCGCACCGCGTCTGGCTCCTGGCCGATATCGAAGGCTTGCTGCGCTTCGGACGAACCGATCAGATCGTAACTTTGCTGGTAGTAAGAGTCGATCGCCGAGACGGGATCGCCCGAGCTCTTGTCGGCCAGTCGCGGCAAGCGATCGACAAGGGCGCGCAGCTCGCGCCGGCTGTTGAAGCGCGCGTCCGTGATGTCGGCCGGAGGTCTCACATCGCGCACACGAAATTCCGCAAGATTCGGATCATCGCCCACCACAAACGGGGCATACTTGGGGCCCAAAAAATTGGGTCCGCCCGAGCGCGCCATGCCTGGCATCGAGAAATAGGCCGGCAACCCGCGCGGTGTCGTACGTTCGTGCGCCGTCACCGAACCCAGGCTGGGATGAAAACTGACAAACGCACCACAAGCCACGGGGATCCGCGTTGGCGATCCGGTCATCATGTAATGGTTCCCCGCGCCATGGTTGTTCTGGTTGTGACAGATCGATCGCACGACACAAAGCTTGTCGCTGATCGCCGCCAACTTCTGCATGTGCTGCGAAAACAACATGCCTGGCGTCTTCGTGGCAATCGCCTGAAACTCGCCGCGAATCTCGGCCGCGGCTTCCGGCTTGGGATCGAATGTTTCGAAATGCGAGGGGCCGCCATCCATCCAGATCAAAATGCAGCTCGTCTGGCGCGGCGCGACGACGCCCCCCTCGGACGCCTCCGCTCGCAAACGCAGCAGGTTCGCCAGGCCGCCCCCCGCCAAAGCGCTCACCCCAAGCCGCAAGTAATCTCGACGGTTCACCCGATGGAAAAGCGGCGATTCATACATTGGAATGCTCCTTAATTCTTGCAGGTAAACTCGGGGGTGTTCAAGAGCGCCCACATGAAGTCTTCGACCGTTTGCCGGCGCGTTGCCGAATCGCCCAGGAGGGGAACCAGCGCACCAAGCTCGTCCTCGACAGGCGGCCGAGAATAGACTGCCAGATACAACTCGGCGATCAGCTCGGCCGGCGGCTTATCGCTCGCCGCCAGCCTGGCCGCGACACCACCATCGTCATGAATCTTGCGCTGAATGTTCCCGGAATTCATCATGTGCAAGGCCTGAACGATCGTCGAATCCGGCAAACGCTCGCAGGGCGGATCGAGATTGGGATCGGGCCGACCGAACATGTCCAAAAAAAGCGATCCCGCACGCGTTGTCCAAAGGTCCACGGCCCGAGAGCCGGGCGGAGAGGCGGAAAAACTTTCTGCCACGCCCGTCACATCGGTAATCGCGTCCAACAGAGTTTCGGCGCGCAAACGCGTGCGATAATACCGAGAATAATTCCGCGTATCCGCGAGATTGGTGTCGTTTGGCAAACTTGACAAGCCATATGCATAGGATCCCATGATGGTGCGGATCATCGCTTTCTGATCAAAACGCAAACGGCGAAACTCCGCCGCGAGAGCCTCCAGCAACGGCCCGTTGCTGGGCGGATTCGATGCCCGGAGATCGTCGACCGGCTCAACCAATCCTCGCCCCATCAGCTCGGCCCAAAGCCGATTGACGGCGACCTTCGCGAAGAAGGGATTGTCGTCGGCCGTCATCCAAGCGGCCAACACCTCGCGCGGATCCTGGTCCACACCCACTGCGGCGGTGCCAAGCAAGGGCCTGGGCGCAACCGGCTTGCGCGTCAGCGGATGTGTGACCTCGCCCTCATCCGCCAGACAAATGACCTCTTCTCCTCCGGAAATCGGTGGTGACACGCCGGTCCCTTTGTGGTCCACTCGAGCAAAGTACGCCGCCATCGCGTAAAAGTCCTCCTGGGCCCAGACCTCAAACGGATGGTGATGGCACTTGGCGCAATCCAGCCGAACGCCGAGAAACACCTGGCTGACCATCGCAGCGACTTCGTCCGGCTCGCGTCGGTCGCGATACAACACGGCGGCGCCGTTCCGCCAGGTGCTGCCTTGCGCCGTGACCAGCTCGCGCACGAATTGATCGTACGGCTTGTTTTGCGCAAAGGCCTCGCGTATCCAGGAATCAAAGTTTCTGGTGGCTTTAATCCCCACGCGATAGGGATTCGGCCGCAGCAGATCGACCCACTTGTTGGCCCAGTGATTGCCGTACTCGGGCCGTTGCAAAAGCCCATCGACCAGGCGCGTGCGTTTATCGGGGGCGGAATCCGCCAGAAAGGCGCGCGCTTCCTCGGGCGTTGGCAGCCGGCCGATAGTGTCCAGATGCGCTCGACGCAAGAAGGTGGCATCGTCCGCGGGTCCCGACGGCAACACGCCCGCTTGCTCCAGCTTCTGCCAGATCAGGCCGTCGATAAAATTCCAGCACGGCAGCGCGGCGTATCTTTCCGACGGCGGTTTGTTCGGTCGAGGTATCAGGACGTTCCAGGTTTTGATGTTCCCCATGTACCGAATCATGACGCTCGCTTCGCCGGGCAACTTTCCCGGATGGATCAGGCCGAGGTTGGAGACGGCAGCCACGGCCGGTTCGCTCGACAGATAATTGCACATCTCGCTGACGTCGCGCGTCGAACCGTCGGAATAGCTGGCCGTTACCGAGAGCTGTATGGCCTCCGAGGCGACGGGAGTTTCAGGAGGAGCCACTGCGATTCCCACGAGCGTGGGCTCGCCTGGCCGCCGGCGCGGCATGCCTTGCGAGATCCATTCAGCCAGGATCTGGTAATTCCTGCTGTCGGGCGCAAATCGTTGGCCCCCGCCATGCGGCAAAAGCGCCGTCGCCTTGGCGAGCAGCAAACTCTGCCCAACGGCGGCCCGAGAGACTCGACGCCCCTGAGACTCGACGGCCAGCGCCCAATAATCAAAATCTGGATCGAACCCCAGCAGCGACAATTGAAAGCCGTTTTGCCCACGGCTCTTGCCGTGACATGCGCCCTGGTTGCAGCCTGCAACGGCGAGGACCGGCATCACGTCCAACTCAAAACTCAAGCACTCGCTCGCGGCCGCCGGTACTGGTTCCTCCGCGACGGTCGAATGAGAAGTCATGCTGTCCGACAACAGCAGAACTCCACCAGCGATCATAAAATAAGTGCGCTGGAACAATCGCATGGCACGATGACGCAACTCCAGGTAGGCAGGAAACGCGAGAGGCTTCTGGCAGCGGCACGCTAAGACCCCCGAATCGCGAACCGCGGCGAACGGCCTTTCATCGCGGAGAGCTTAGTAGGGCATGGCACTTCATCCGATTAGTCTAACCGGTCCTGGGGCGCCGTACAATGCCGCGCCGACCCGCCTTGTGGCGACTTCCATCACAACATAGCTCTGTGATACCCCAACTGCTGTCGCAGCAGATTGGCCGCCGTATCGAGTTTGCCGTCGCGAAGCGCGTCGATCAATTTCTGATGGCTTTGAATGCCTTCTTCCCACGCCGCCTCCAGCAGACTTTGCCGAAAGCGATTAAAGAAGATCTGCAACAGATCATTGAACGCAACCAGCGGCGTGAGTCCGCTGGCCTCAAGCAACTCCCGATGAAAGGCGATGTCAAGCTCGATTCGGTCCTCGCAGTTCTTGCATTCACGAAGACGTTGGTTGAGATCGTTTAGCCGGGTGTAAATCGCCGGATCCGCTTCCATCTGCCTGATCACGTGCGGAAGCGCGCCAACTTCGATCACGATTCGCGTCTCAAGCAATGCCAATTTCGGATAGTCATTGATTGCCAAATGAAAACCGACGTACTCACTAATTCGGCCCATGTCGACTTCGCCGACCGTCAGGCCGCGCCGCGGCGCGGCGCATATAATCCCCAAGAACCCCAGCGCCTTCGTCGCCTCGCGCACGCTCATTCGGCTCACACCGAAGCGATCCGCCATCTCTTGTTCGGTCGGCAAGCGATCGCCCGGACGCAGACCTTGATCCAGGATGTGGCGCTTGATCTGGAGGGCCACGACTTCGTTCAGCTTCTGGCGTTTGACAATTTTCATGGGCCCTATGATATTCGCTTGCGGGCCGTGCGAATAGACGGTCTTCTGCTCCTCCGCCTTGCTTGCCGGTCATGATTTCGACCGAGGGACGTATTTCGCCGTTTTCGATCAACAGGGCCGAAAAGCTGCCAGTAGGCAATCGAACTCGTGGTCACGATTGCCATTGCTTGAGTTCGTCGATGACGCGCAGCACCTGGTCCCGTTTTTTCTCGAAAACGGCGAACACCACGATGATCAAGGCTCCCACCAGCATGCCGCTGGCGTACCACAGCCAGGTCTGGTCGAGATCGACGGCGGCGTGCCAGATGATCGTCAGCAGCGCTAGGAGTAAGAACACGACACCCAGGAAGAGGAACGCTCGGATGCGGAATAGAATTCCGGCAAAAATGCCTGCCAGAGAAATCGCGGCCAGCACCACGGGCAGCCATGGGTTCTGGGCAACGCCGTTCAAGAACACGTCGGCCGTGCTCGAAACGTACACCATCATCGAACAGGCATAACGGATGGTCGTTAACTGTGCGTCGGTCAGCTGCTTGCGGTTGATGTGCGCGGCCACCAGCACGCAGAGGGCAGGCGGAATCAGCCAGAGCTGCGGATGCTCGAGCAGGCGGAAACCTTCTATGCGGTTGAGGAAGTACCACAAGCCGCCATTGGCCGAGATGGCTGCCAGGACGCCGAAGCCAAATGATTTGCGAGCCACCGACAGGCCAGCAAACAGCAGGCCGACCGCCAACAGCAACAGCGAGTAATCCACCCGCGTCGTCGGCAGCATCCAGAATGCCATTACGGGCAACAGAGGCAGCATCGCGCCGGTTTTCTCGAGCGGATCACCGAGCACCGTCTGACCGCGGCGGCGGAACCACTCGCCCACGCCCGCCCCCAGAAACGCGATCAGCATCACGATGATCGGCCAATATTGGGCAAAGAACCCGTGGAACAGCCACGGCATCGTCAATCGTATGTGGACGAAGCAGAGCGCCAACAAAATCTCGGCAGCATACACGTACATTTGACGGCCGCGCTGGCTCAGCCCGAGCGGGTCGCGGCCGGGCAGTAATGCGGCGGCGAGCGCTGCGCCGCTCAGGCCGACGAGCGTCAATGCCACGAGCACGATCGCGGGCCATGCCATGACCACTTCGCCGTGCCTGGCAAACATCGCACTTTCTGTGCCCAAGACAAATAGCAGCGTGCCGCCGGCAGCGACGATCAGCACCGGCACGATCCGCAGCGCCGCCGAGAGCCACTCACTGCCGCTCGGCAGAAGTTTGCCGAAGCCGACGCCATAAATCACCACGATCGCGCCGAGCGCGGCGGCAACGGCAACCGATCGATTGAGCAGGCCCCCTGTCGTGGCCGGATCAAGCGGCGACCATGCCAGCGCAATCGCCCAGACCGCACCCAGAGCCAACGCGGCGAACTGCAAATTGGTGCGACGCTCGCCGCGTGCCAAGAGCCCGACCGCCACCGCGCAGGCCAGCACCGTTTTGGATACAAGCGATCGCAACGAGGCTTCGGCGTAGGTCAGCTCGATCGCGAACGTCAGAGCCACCACGATCGCGGCCAGCGAACAGTTCACGGCAACGAGCCAGCGCAAATGGGCATAGGGTTCGTCGCCTGTGCGGGGCACGTGCAGCAAATCGCCGAGCTCGCGCAGGCCAACGCGGCGACTCCAAAGAAAGCTGGTCGCCAGGGCGTAGGCGGCAAGCGTGATCGTGCCCAGCCACAACATCCAGCGCGAGTCAAGATCGAGCGAGTCGAGCAGCGTGCCCGCCGCGAGTAAACCCATCGCATAGAGCATCGCCACGGCGTCACGTGCGCGAACGTCCCAAAGCAAGGCTGTCGCTCCCACAGCGATTGCCGCGAGGGCCAGCCATTGACCGATGAGGGAAACCGCGGCGGATTCATCTGAGAGATCGGCGAATAAGCTGATCGCCAACAGGAGCCCGAAGACCGCAAGCGACGCGCGCACAGCCAACCGCTGAACCGGCGGCAGTTGCGTGCGTGTCGCGAGATCGCCCGCCGGACGAAAAAAGCAGTTTTCAAGCAGCGTCCACACGAGGGCCGGCAGCGCTAGCGAAATCACGAAGATCTGAGCGAAACCGAATAGAAACCGCGTCGTCCCTATTCCGACCAGCTTGGGGCCTTCATACAACCACCAGCCGAGCGCTGCCAGCACGATCCATGTTGCCGCGTAGTGCAACAACCCACGCCGCAGCAATAGGCAGCCGAAGGCACTCGTCAAAACGGCCACCGCGACGAGCGCGGCCAACGACCACCACGGCGCTTGCGGATCGTCAAGAAGCGCTCGCAGCGCAAGGGCCACAGCGGGTAGCGAAGCCAAGGTGGCACTGCGACCTATCTGGCGTCGCCAGACCAAGGCCGGCGCAATGACTCCCCTTTCCTTCGCTTCGAGGGAGAGGGACTGGGGGTGAGGGCGCTCCTGCTCCAAAAATCCAGCCCCCTCACCCTGGCCCCAGGTACCCTCTGGGTGCCTGCGCCGGTGGAGAGGGAGGCGAGTTCGCAGCCAATGTTCACCGAGCCAGGCACCCGCGGCCAACGCCGCCATGAGGATGATGTGGAACACCAGCAGCGCGCGAAAGGCGCTCCAGGATGTGCCGGCAGAGCTACCGAGAAACGCGGCCGCGACGGTGCCGAGCGCGCACGAAACGATGAACCACTCACTCGCCGTGATTTGTGTTCGCGAGCCAGCCCGAATGGCGACCACCGCCGCCAGAGCCAGCCCTGCCGCCCCCCAACCCCCGAGGTCGCCGATGGGCGCAAGTTCCAAGGCGAGCGATGGGTTCCAGAAAATCGCCAGCCAGGTGGGCACCAGCACCAGCAAGTTGAGCGAGACCGGAATGCAGACTTGCGTGATGAGCAGCTCGCTCATTCCCGGGCTCTGCCTGGAAATGGGCTGCATGCGAGGCGCTGCCGCGCAAATCGTCGAGGCAGAGGCTCGGGGCCAGGGCAGTCCCAGGCGGAGCCTGGGAACGAGGATCCATGCGAGTGCATAGCCGGCCGACGTGATGGCGTTTAACTGCGCAAGACGAACCCACAGGATGGTGTCGAATTTCAATCCCGTCTTGGCGACCGCAAGCAAATATGCGGCCATCACACCCAGGTTGAGCACCAGCCCGCCCGCCAGGGCGAAACGCGACGATCGTTCGCGAACGGCGTAGCCAATCAACGTCAGCGCCGTGACCAGCACGGGCACAGCGTAGGACGTCGCCAGCCCGGCCCGCGCGAACCAGGAATTCGGATCGGGGCCCAGGATGGGACTTTGCTTGAGCGCCGCAGCAACGACAAACAAGGTGACGGCAACAAGTGGCGTAACGCCAAGGATGAGCAGCAATGTGCCGGCCTGCCCAGCCACTGTCCGAGTGGCACTGCCGGAGCCCACGAGCGCGCGTAGGACAACCGCGACAATTCCGGCAACCACGAATACGCAAGCCATCGGTAGAAACCACCACTGCGTATCCGCAGCCGGCGGATGCCGCATTGTGGCCGCGCCGCCCACGTAGACGGCCATTGCCACGAGCGGCAGGAGCGAAAGCACGAAGGCGGCAAGGATCGCGGCCGAAGCGTCGTGCGACGGTTCTTGCCACCTGGCGGATCGCGGCCAGTTCCAGCGCCCGGCGATCGCCGAGAGCCGATGCCGGTACCAGATGATTGACGAAGTCACCAGCAGGAATCCTGCGGCCAGCCATCGCAGCGCGGAAGCTGACGCGACGTCGACTTGCCATCCGCTTGCCAGTAGCGGGCACGCCAGCGAAGCGACCAGCATCACCGCGAGCATATTCCATGATGCGTTCCGGACGGCGAGCTCCACCACCAGCGCGATCACCACCAGCGCCAGCCAAATCCAGACGAACGATCCTCGCGCGTGATCGTGTGGAATGCCGGCGATCTCAAATTCGGCAATCGGCGGCACGACCCGAGTAGCAAACGTTGCGCCCGGCATCGCCAGCCGCGGTGAAAGTTCCTGGGCCACGCCCGGCAGCGCGGCATAGACGGCAACGGCCGTGCAGGCGACGAGCACCAATCGCAAGAGCGCGGTTTCGACACGAGATGCCGGAGTTCCGCCTTGAGGCGGCTCAAACCGCCGAAGGGCGGAACTCCAACCGCGCACCACGAACCAACCCAAGCAAAATAGCGTTAGCGCGATTCCCTCCGCCGTGATGGTCCACGGATCAAGCCAGGGGTGAACCGACGCGCGGAACCAGTCGCGGACTTCCAGCCGGCTCGCCACGCCAAACCAAACGGCCACCGCAAGGCACGCCTTGAATGCCGAAAAGCAAAATGCAGATCGCTCGGTCCAGGCGATCAAAAACCAAATAGCCGCAAGTGCGAAAAACCGGGGGCAGAGGACGGCCGATGGCGACGCGAATGCAACGGCCGCTGCAAGCAGCGTCATCGCACCGATCGAAACCAATGCTACGGCGGCGAGGAGCATTGGCGCGAACTGATCACGTCGAACCGACCCCCCCACTCTTGTGAGAACCGTGGCCGTAACGGCCATCAGGCCGGCATCGACAAGCAAAACGGTGGCCCACGGCAAGGCGAGCTCGTAGCGTGACGCGAAGTTAACCGCCACGGCCTGAGCGACGGCGGCAAACAACAGACCCGCGCCGGCACAAAGCGCGGCGGGGCTCTTGAATCGATCCGCCGCGGCATAAGCGGCGAGCGCATACAGACCGTAGAACGCCGCGACCTGCAGCGGGTCGCCTGCAACGCCAAAGCCAAACCACGTAAGTGCGGCAATGCTCAGCGCCGCGACGCCCATCGCGCCCCATGCGAGAAACCGGCTGTCCGCAGCTTGATGAATTTTGCGCAGCGCCCATGCAATGCCCGCAAGCGCCAGCACCATCGGCACCATCGCTTGTCCACTCTCGCCGGAAGCCAGGACCCCGAACGTTTCCCCGGGATCCGTCGCATGCCAGGAAAGATGGCCACGCAGCCGGTGCCAAACCACAAGATATCCGAGAACCAGGCACGGCATGGCCGCCAAATGTGCTTGCGGCAACCGCATCATAAACGCCACGGCAATGAGCGTCGCTGCGGCGATCGCGGATGTGGCCGCCAGACGCAGCGGCTCGGGCCAGGCCATCACGACGCCGGCCACGAGCAGCATCGCACCGGCTACCGCAATACTTAGCCCCGCGGTGCGATACGCAATGGGGTTGGAAGTCGGTATCGCGGAAGTTGCGCCTTCTGACGGCGAGGCAGACCGCTCAAAGGCGAAATTCCAGCGTTGCCACACGAAAAGGCCAACGGCCAAGGGGGTCAAACCGGCGGCGCAAACCAGGGGCGAAAACCTTTGAAACGCCTTCGACAGATCGCCCATGCGATCGATCAGCAAGGCCATCGCAAGAAACGTGGCGAATGTCGTAATACCGAGCAATTTAAAGACCGATGGAACGCTTGATTCCGCCGATGGATCTTCCCCGGCGTGCGAATTTCGGGCGGCAAAGGCATGGATCGCGGCGTACGCGCCCACCATCGTCCAGCCAAACAGCTCCGCCGCGAGCGACATGCTTTCCGGGCCGACGAACCGGCGGACTAGCAACATCAATATCGACGGCGCGAGCGTTCCCGTCATCAAGGGCCACGCTCCGCCAGGCACGACGATCTTTCCGGCACTGCTGAGTAACACGGCAAACAGGGCGATCGAGATCAATTCGCCGACGATCGTCAGCAGGCCGCTAGCGGCTGCGTCCCGAGCAAACGCCGCGATGGCCAGGAAATTAAGCGGCACCAACAGCGATGCCGTGATCAGCAGCGCTTCGCTGGTGGTCCGCAATTTCCAGCGCCGCTGCGAATACAGTCCGAGGCCAAACAGGGCCGCCGTCACACCATTGAATACGAAGAACTTGAGAAACGGCCGCTCGGCGATCTTGGCCCAAAAACTGATCACCAGGGCAATCGAGCAACCGACGATCATCAATCCGCCGACCAACTCACCCCAGCGAATGTTCTTCTCTTCCATGAACGCGGCCAGCAGATCGGTCCTCTGGCGCCGCGGAGGCTTGTGGCGCGCCGGCGGACTCGGCTCGGCAGCGAGCCGCACCTGACGAGTCGTATACTGACGTACCCGCTCCTCGGGGGACAGCGCCGGAGGAATCGCTCTCAGCGTGGGGTGCGGAATCGCCGGCGCCATCACTTCGAGCGTCGGCACGTCGTCGGCGACGTCGGTCGAATCCTTGGAAACCACCGCCTGAGGCGTGGACGTCGCCGGCTGGGCGGCCGTTTTTGGTTGCGACTGGCCAATGAGCTCTGCGCGGAGCAGCCCTGCAACACGAGCAAAGGTTGCACCGTCAATGAGTTTGTTGTCGCGGAAGCGCGCCAGAATGTGTAGAGTTTCGCGCAGCGCCGAGTCGCGCAGCGCCTCCCGCGGAAGGACGGCCGGCCAATCGCAGACTCCGCATTTTTCCGCAACGAGGTGCGACTCGCAGCGCGGGCAAAGTTTCCTGGACGATTTCGGGGCAGGCCGGCGCGACGACGCTTCGCCCCCGAAGATTGTCGCCAACAACACCCAAATGCCATGCCCCACAAGCGTGACAAAGATGAGCAAAGTCAGCAGTGCGACGAAGATCCACACGCACGCGGTTCCGGGCGGTTGAGAGGACTAATCAAACATTCGTCAGGCATCGACGATTCTACTCGATTTGATCCCCCCCCGGTCTGTGTCAGACTTTTCTCTGAGGTTCGTCTCGATCGTTCGCCCTGTAAATCATTCCTGACTCCGCTGCCCGAATACGTTCAATTCACGCTAAACTCGGGGGGGAAGCCGGCGCGGCCCAGAGCGCGGACTTTGCCCCCCTTCTGCAGAAAATCGACGAGCAGGGCGGCGCGGCGGTCGACATTGCACTCGTGCAAGAGCTGCTCTTTGAGCGACCTGCCCAGGTCGAGCGTGTAGCTGACGATGTCGGTCAGCACGCCCAACGGCACGTTGTTGCCCAACAGCTCGTCGACCTGCTGCTGCGCTTCCCCCAGCGTCGGCAGAATGCTCTTGAAGGAATCAACGAGTTGCTTTTGCAAACCTCCACGCGTGGGAGCGGTGGCGCTGGAATAGATGTCTTCGCAGATTTCGACTTGCGCCTCACGGAATAATTTGACGGGCGGCAACTCGCGCACCATCCGCACGCGCTTGAGTCCCAAGAGGAGTAAATTGAAGCGATTGTCTGGCAATCGCTGATGCGTGGCGATGCGCCCGAGGCACGCCATCGGCAACAGCGGCGGCCGGCCTTCGTAGTTATTTTCCCACCCCGGGGCAAAAAGGGCGAGCGTCATGAGCTGGTCCGTCTCAATCGCCTCTTCCATCATCGCCCGATAGCGCGGCTCAAAAATATGCAGCGGTTGCATGACGTGCGGAAACAGCACCAGGTTCGGCAAGGGAAAGAGCCGTGCCTTGCCGGAGAAGTTGTCGGCGTCGAAACTGAGATCTTCGGAGTCGGGCATGCTTGGGGCCAAAGTGGACGACGACACGACGGGAGGGCGGGACAACCTGCCATCCGCCCATCATCTCACCCTGCTCTCACTTCTCATGGTACCTTTCAAACGGCACATGGTCTTTCTTCCAATCGACTGGCGGCGGCGGATCGAGGTGAATTTCTGGAATCAATTCAGGATCGATTTCAATCTCGGGAAACTGTTCGTCTGCGGCATTCACTTCGGCAAAACAGCGATCCATTTCTGCGAGCAGCTTTTCCAGATTGCAGCCCATGTGATCTGGCCGATAAGGTTCCAGGTACTTGCGGCTGGTGGCAAACAGCTTTTTCGCGCCATGGATATTGCCGTTGCCAAAGTGGTGTAGGCCCACAGCCACCTGGATCAGTCCCTGGAAAAACTTTCGCGACGGACCCTGGTAGTCCGTCCAAAGCGCTTCCCACACCTCATGCGCTTCGTAGAAATCGCACTCGTTAAAGTACTCGATGCCTTGCAGATAGTACGGGTGATATTCGAATTCTGCCATGTCAGGAATTATAGGGTTTATGCGGCAATATGACCATGAGCGGGAAAGCTGTGGGGGAGTGGGGGACGTGGAGAGTGGGAGAAACAGCGAGGCGGCGCGGCAAACTTCCGCAAATCTCTTCATTATCCCCCCTCGCTCTGGCGCAACGTACTCGCGATCCGTTTGATATCGGCTAGAATGTGCGAATCACTCTCACCGAACAGGAGACCAACTCATGGCCCGTACTGCCAGCACGATGCTTCCGTTAGGCACGCAAGCGGCGGCGTTTTCGCTTCCGAACGTCGATGGAGAAACCGTCTCACTCGACGATTTCACAGGCGCGCCTGCACTGCTCGTGGCATTCCTCTGCAACCATTGCCCCTTTGTGAAACACGTGGCGCCGGCGTTTGCCCCATTAGCTCGCGAGTATCAAGCCAAGGGAGTGGGCGTCGTGGCGATTAGTTCCAACGATGTGGCCAACTATCCGGCCGACTCCCCCGAACAGATGGTGCATGAAGCTGAAAAACAAGGCTACACGTTCCCCTACTTGTTCGACGACAGGCAGGAAGTTGCCAAAGCCTACTCCGCGGCATGCACGCCCGATTTTTACGTGTTCGACAAGAATCACAAGCTTGTCTATCGAGGGCAGATGGACAGCAGCCGGCCTGACTCCGGAATTCCCGTGACGGGCAAGGATCTGCGCGCCGCGCTCGATGCGGTGCTCGCAGGCAAGCCAGTGCCGGCCGATCAGCAGCCAAGCATCGGCTGCAACATCAAATGGAAAGCTGGCAACCAACCGGCGTATTTTGCCTGACTTCGAGGATGCGATGCAGGTTGCGGCAGCCGTCAGTGGACGCGCAGACTTCATCGTTACCCGCAATCACAAGGACTTTGCCAGGTCACGAGTGCCGGCGATTTCGCCCAAGGTGGCAATTGCTCATCTGGCGAGCCTTAAGGACGACGAACGCAAACGGGATTCAATGTGAAGACTACCGACAACCAAGGCAGCGCGACCAACAGTCGCGGCTCTATGGCGAATCTTCTTCATCTTCCTCGCGCACATTGTTCGACAGCCACCAGCCCCAAATGAAATAGTGCAGCGCGACAAAACCGAAGATCGCCAGTACGATCACCGGCATAAAACTCACCAGCGGCATCACCATCAGACTTGCCAAACCACCGATCGCCATCAGTAATGCGACCAACACGATCAGCCAACTGCCGTGACGCGGCTTCTCATCGGTCGCGGGTAAGCTCGGGCGCTCGGGTCGGGGAGGTGGATCAGCCATCGATAAACTCGGGCTCGACCAGCTTGGGAATGATCCCCGCTCGGTGGCCGCTTGTGAGCAGTGACCGGCAGGCCTGGCGGCCGCGCTCGCCAAAGTCGAGCGTCCAGTCATTCACGTACATGCCAACAAAACGGTCCGCCCGCTCGGCGTTGAGGTCGCGGCCGTAACGCATCGCGTAGTCAAGCGCCTCGCGGCGATGGGCCAGGCCGTACTCAATGCTTTGCTTGAGCAACCGGTTCACTTCGCGAATGGTCTCAACGCCAAGATCCTTGCGAACCACATTCGCGCCCAGCGGCAGAGGCAGCCCCGTCTGCTCCCGCCACCAGACGCCTAAATCCACGACGAGCGACAATCCGCGGTCCGCATACGTCAGCTGGCCCTCATGAATGATCAGACCTGCTTTGATCGCTTGCCCTCGATATTCGCCGCGCTCGACGGCCTCAATGATTTCGTCGAACGGCACCACCACGTAATGCAAACTCTTTCCAAGGCACAGTTGCAGCGCAAGAAATGCAGTCGTCAGCGTGCCCGGCACGGCAAGCACGCTCCGGCGCGCCTGATCAAGCGTCATCGGCTCTCGGGCGATCACCATCGGCCCGTAGCCGTCGCCGATGCTGGCGCCGCAGGAGCACAAGATATAGAGGTGGCTCAGGTAAGCGTATGCATGCAAGCTGACAGCAGTCAGCTCAAGATCGCCCGATTGGGCCCGTTGGTTGAGCGTCTCAATGTCCACCAGTTCGTGGCGAAACTCGTACGTCCCGGTGTCGATCTTGCCGTTTGCCAGGGCATGGAACATGAATGCATCATCCGGATCGGGACTGTGGCCGACGCGAATGAGTGTTTTATGGATGGTCACCGGAGGCAAAACGCAAATTGGGATTTGGACGACAGGGAAAATTAGGTATACGCATCATACGGGTGATCTCCACGGATCGTCAATTCGCCACGACCTCGGCTGACTCATGGCCACGACGCTTAAAGGAATTATCCTCGCCGGCGGCTCCGGCACTCGGCTCCACCCGATCACGCGGGCGGTGAGCAAGAAGCTACTGCCGGTGTACGACAAGCCCATGATCTACTATCCGCTTTCGGCACT
>SXHT01000145.1 GCA_005773095.1 Planctomycetaceae bacterium | reverse complement strand
TCCGAGAGCTCTGAGCACGGTGGCGTCGTGATTGCGTGCCATGAAACAAGACAATCGGATCGGATATGCACGGCAGGTGCCGCGGCACAAAACCGCCGATGAGGCCCCTCAACTCTAACCTGCCGCCGCCCGGCAAGAAAGGCGGATGGTTCCGAGCCGGACCATGAGCTTCCGATCGCACGGGGTTGGCGAAACGGCTTGAGAAGCAACGAAAAACCGCCGAACGAATCAAGCCAGCAAACCGGAGACTTCCAGTCGGCAAGTCTCGGCGCGCCGGGAGCGCGATTTCGTGCCCCGAGGAGCACCGTCGGCGCGACTACCGGTCGCTTTCCTGCAGGCCCCAGTTTTCGATGACAAATTCAGCGCCCGGCGTGAGTGCGCGGATTTTTTGCACGATCAGGGACTTTTCACTGGCCGTGGCCTTCTTCAGCTTGACCTTCCAATGGGCCAGCTTCTGACGACGATGCCGACGACGCTTGATCTCCTGCTTGCGATCGCTGATTCCACCCACGGTCTTCGGCTCCTTGTAAGCTTGTTGGCGAATGCATCTTTGTAACGGCGCGTCAAATCCTCGTCAACTCAAACGCCCCCAAGGGCCAATCAGTTATCCGCTGTAGGGCCGGCTGTGCCGGCCGGATTCGCGTGACTTTCCCATCCACGGCCAGCAAAGCCGGCCCGACCAGGTTTCCGAATGTAAAACACGGATCGGCCCTGCCCCCGATGGATATCGGGCTGCCAGCGGTCGGTGAACATGGCGTCCGTCGGAATCGAGCAGTGATGCGAACTATTGAACCAGTTCCTGCTTGGACGGAAGGCGCCAACGGATGACTTCCGCGGCGTGTTTACCCCCATAGCTCTTGCCCGTCGCAGTTACAATTGTGCCATCATCGAGCAGAAGGGTGCTCGGGAATCCGAAACCAGCACTCAGTCGATACTCGTCGTGCAACCACGTTTTGCCGCCATCCGCGCTGACGCGGCCAATATTCTGGAACGGTCCAAAACGCCTCTGATGAACGAGAACAATCCGGTCATCCGAGAGAGGCAACAACACGCCGTTTGTTTCCTGCTGGATGATCACGGGTTTGCCGTCGGCGTCGAAAAATGGTTTCATCATGGCCCACGTCAGACCACCATCCTCTGAAGTGCTGAACATGACCTGCCGGAAAATACGCCCAATATTATCCGCGTCTCGTCCCCCCCACGGCTCGCGCATCCGCTGGTGCCACGGCCAGGGTGCCCCGGAAAATCGAAGTACCGCCACCAATCGACCGGATGGCTGTTGGGCGAGTCCCGTCTCATAGCAACCTGGAAACGTTCCGCCGGGCACCCTTGATTCCGGGCCCTGGGGAGCCACGGTCAGTTGTGCGTCGATGAGCAGCTTCCACAGCGACTGATTTGGACCGTTTTCCCAAGTTTTCCCCCCGTCCTTCGAACGCATGACGAACTGCAATCCCAGATTCAACGAAAGGTGCTCCCCCTCCGCCGGCTTAACTCTGAAATGCAAGGGAGACAAGATGGTGCCATCCTGAATCTGCAGCAGGGTGCCGTCGACAAAGACATTCTGGAACGGCGCAGCCGCGATCTCGGAGTTCAACTGCCATGTTTTCCCACGATCCAAAGAACGGTAGTACGAGATGCGATCGTCCGAAGGCTGCGTGGCGGCGCACAAAAAACTGTCGTCCTTGAGAACGATGAACGCGCCGATCACGCGATCTTCCGGGAGATCAATATTCCAACTGGTCCACGTACGACCTTGGTCCTTCGACTCGAACATCACGTTGCGAACCGTCTTGATCACCCAGAATTCACCGTAAGCTCCTCCGCCCTGAACGTATAGTGTTCCGTCGGAAGTCTTGGCAATCTGAGTGGAAATGTAGGCATTCTCGTGCCCGTCAGGCTTGGACCATCGGCCGCCGCCACTCAACTCGATTCGTTCGCACGGGAGCGTGCGCAGGATCTTGTCGCCACGAGTGACAACGAGCTTGTCTTTATCCGCGTGGTAGGGATAGGGATCGTCGGCCGCCAAAGCCAGCGAGCAGGACAACGCGAACGAAGCCATCACCGCCATCAAGGAGAAGGAGACGGCCGGCAAGCACCGAGAAAATCTTTGATGCATTCGTTTCATTTGATTTCATTTCCTTCCGAAGAACACGCGGGCACAAAAAAAGGACGCCGAGAAAAATCCTTTGCTATCGAAACAGTACAATCTTGGTTTGTCAAGTGACGACCTCGGCAGTGCAGGGCCAATCAGTTATCCGCTGTAGGGCCGGCTGTGCCGGCCGGATTCGCGTATCCGCTGTAGGGCCGGCTGTGCCGGCCGGATTCGCGTATCCGCTGTAGGGCCGGCTGTGCCGGCCGGATTCGCGTATCCGCTGTAGGGCCGGCTGTGCCGGCCGGATTCGCGTGACTTTCCCATCCACGGCCGGCGAAGCCGGCCCTACCAGGTTTCCGAATGTAAAACACTGATCGGCCCTGCTCGGCGGTGCCTGTGAGGAACGAGCCCCGTATCCCTAATCCGCGCAGGGTCCGCTTGCATCCATGGGTTGATGCTGGCGAAATGAACGCTCTAACTCCGACTCCTCTTTTCTTTCGCAGGACAATCCAAGTGACGCAGCCATTTCAAGTTCGACGATTCGCGTCCACGGCATTTATTGTACGATGGCGATTCTCCTGCGGGGGCTGGCGTTGCGACGGGTGCATCGAGCGCGGAACAACATCTCGATGTAGCGATTGCTGGCGGAGCACGACGGGATCCGCGAGGTGATCAACGTGTATCCAAGAAAACGCAGCAAGGAAACCGATGGCTTGCTGTTGGTGGATTGCGACAACGGCGCGGACCCGGTCTCGATCGGCACGATCAGGAGTCAGTTGAGCATCGACGTGCAAAGCGGGTCTGGCGATGACAACGCCACCATCAAAAGCTCAAAAGCGATCGCGCGATCATGATCGGGCCTGGCCAGGGCGACAACGATCGGCTGGCGATGGACACCGTGAAATCCCTGCACACCGACATGTTCGGAGGCGAAGGGATCAACAATCGCCTGTTGCGAGTGGCCTTGGGCCAGGCGTGGAAACCATCGACGGTTTTGAGATCATCGCGTAGCTCCAGCGCTACTTGCGATTGCGGTACAACTTGGGGTCGACGACGCCGGCCATGGCGTCCGCGTTGAGCGAGCCGCCGAGAAACTCGTTGATCTTGGCGACCATGTTCGCCGGTTCGGCGAGCATTTGGTTGTAATCGACTTCCAGCATCTGGAAGTTCGACTGCCTGGGAATCCAACTCATGAACTCGGCGAGATGGCTGCGGAACATCTTGGCCATTTGCTCGTCCTTGATGGCGCCATCGTCTTTGCCGTGACGATTGAGCATCACTTTCTGCGAGGCGAGCACTTCGTCGAGATTGCGGCGCATGAACACGACGCGATACTCGTAGCCCTTCGGCAAGTCATACAGCAGCCGATACACCATTTTCACAACTTTCCCCTTCGCGTCTTTCAGCCAAGAGGCGTCTTGCCTGGTTTGCTTGACGGCCTCGAACTCGTAGTAACCGCCCGGATTGTCTTCATCAGCCACGCGAATATTATCGATCAATGCGGTGAGACCACCCGCTTCCAACATTTTCATCATCATGGAGGTGCCAGAGCGAGGCAAACCGGAGACGATTGTGACGATTTGATCGAGCGAAGTCGCGGCAACGGGTGTCATAAAATTTTCTCGACAAGAAGTTCATTGGATTGGCCTACAAATGCCAATTGTGATTCGGGCATGGCGATGCGCCAAGGGTTAGGGAAACTTTGGGGAAACTCTGTGCCAAGGAAGTACGTAATAATTCGCGCAGTAGTCGGTCGGGCGATTGACAGTTTTCCAAATGGCAACTACCATCGGTGTAAACCTGGAACGGAGGCCACCCTGCCGTCACTCGAAGTAGGCATAGCGCGGCGAGACTGATCGTTGGCAAAGCTGGCATACCTGCTGTTGACCCTCCTGATTGCTTTCCCTCCTATGAAGAGTTGCATCGACACGGCGGTGACGGTGTTGCCCAAGTTTTTCCAGGATTTCGAGGTGGTGGTGGTGAACGATGGCTCGCGCGACAACACCGCGCAGATCACCGCCGAAATTCTCGTACAATGTGTGCGATTGGGTTGCGCGATCCGCGAGGTGCCAGTGATGCATTATCCGCGGTATCGCTACGCTCCAACCGGTGCGAACCTGAAAGTCGTCACTAAAGCCTTCCGCGAGCTTCCGCAATTGTGGAAGTATCGTTCCATTCAACCCACGCCACTGGTTGAGCCCACGCCTGTTGGCGAACACTCGGCTGCATGAACGCGGCCCCGGAATGGCATCGGAAGCCTTCGTAGCGTTGATGCTTCAATCTCGCACCGCGCGTGACTAAGGAAAACAATCCATGGACAAGTCTCCCCCAACGCAATCTCCCATCCGCTTTGCGACCATGGCCTGGTTCGGCAGCTTTGTGATCGCGTTTGCATTCATGGGCTTCTTCATGATGCAATCACGCGAGGCCCGCGACCATGCGACGCCCGATCGCGCCCGGCGCGAGAACTTGCCGTTGCCGGTGCGGACGGTGGCGGTGGTCGAGTCGAACGCGCCGAAGATCATTGGGGCCACGTGCGTGACCGCGCCTTCGCAACAAGTGGCCGTGCGTAGCGGAGCTAGCCGCGGCCTGCATTTGTTCGCCGGCACCAGCCTGGCTCGGCCCGGCATTCCCGTCTCGGCGGTACACATTAAAGAAGGCCAGCGAGTCACGAAGGGGCAACTGCTGTTTGAGTTGGAGTCCGATGACGACAAGCTGGTGGTTGAACAATGGCGTGCGACGCTCGCCGCCGGCGACGAGAAAGTAAAACTGGTTGAGCAAACGGCCGAGGCGAATGCCCAGGCGGCCAGGCTGGAGCTGGACAGCGCGAATCAGGCGCTTGAGTTCCGCAACACCGACCTCGACACCAAGGTCAAGCTGTTGGCGGCCGTGACCCAGCTTTACGACCGGCAGGCGGCGACCGCACTGGAATTCTTCGGAGCGCAAACCAGCAAAGCAGATGCAGAATATCAAAAGAAGGAAGCCGAACTGCTCGTGCAACGCGCGACCGACGAGATTGCGTTGGGAAAAGTTCGCGACGCACTGGCCCACGTGCAGGCCATCGCCGAACGCGAAAGCGCGCGATTTGGCATGAAGCTGGCCGAGCGTGACGTGGCCCGCTGCCGCATTGAATGTCCGGTGGATGGTTTCGTCGGGCGTGTGGAAGTGATTCCGGGACAGATGGTCGATAGCGCCAGCACGCTGACTCAGGTGGTGAAGCTCGATCCGCTGCATGTGGTGATGGATTTTCCGCAAGAGCGAACCGATGAAGTTGCCGAAGGTCAGGTGGCCGAAGTGGTGCTCGACAGCCATCCGCAAAAGACGCTGCAAGCCACGGTGGTGGCGATCGCTCCGCAAGCCAGCGTCGATACGCGCACGCTGAACGTAACGTTGGAACTAAGCAACCCGGATGGCCGCATCAAGGCGGGGATCAGCGGCTTCGCGCGGTTGGCGGTGGAAAGCCGGGCCCCGGTTTTGCCGCCGACGGCGGTCATCGAACAAGGATCGAAGGCGATGGTGTTTCACGTGGACGGTTCTCGTGCCCGGATGACCGAGGTCAAGACGGGTGCGATTGTGGGCGGCGGACTGTTGGAAGTGAAGCAGGGGCTGAAGGTGGGGGATGAAGTGGTGCTCTTCGGACAGGATGCTTTGCGAGACAACGACCAGGTGAATACCGATTGGCGAAGCTGGACCGGCCGTAAAGCAGCCAGGTGACAGTGTAGAGCGTGGGGCAGGCACTGAACAAAACATGGATACCCAGATGTGCCACACGCGGGGCAGGTAGGTCTGGCGGCCATCGCCAGAACTATCAAGCGCGTGGCAAACCATTTTAAGTGGCGCTTACTTTGACGAAGAACCTGAAGGAAACGGGCCATGATGATCGAAGAAGTGAAAGACGCCGAAGACGAATCGGAGTGCCTGCAAGAAGCCAGGGATTCTGAGGTGTTCGGGCCGGTTGTGATCGTGGGGGGCTGCGGTCATGTCGGTTTGCCCTTGGGAATGTCGTTCGCGAAGCAAGGGATGCACGTCGATCTGCTCGACGTGGGAGCCGATCGCGTCGCCGCCGTCAATCGGGGCGAAATGCCGTTCTTTGAAGAGGGCGCGGAAGAATTGCTGCCGTCACTGGTGGCTTCCGGCCAGCTTCGCGCTACCACCGATCAAGAGGTCATCGAGGACGCTGCCGCGGTGATTGTCACCATTGGCACGCCTGTTGACGAGCATGCAAACCCCAGCCTGGGTGGGTTTATGCGAGCGATGGGGCCTGTGCTCTCGAAGTTGCGTCCGGGGCAACTGCTGATTCTGCGCAGCACCGTGTTTCCGGGAATGACCGATCGGTTGGCCACACAGCTCAAAGAAATGGGCTGCGAGGACGTGCAGTTGGCGTACTGCCCGGAACGTATTGTGCAGGGCAAGTCGTTGGTGGAACTGGAGCAATTGCCGCAGATCATCGGCGGTGTCACCGAGGTGGCGGCGCAGCGCTCGGCGGAACTATTCCGCAAGCTCGGCACGGAGATGATCTTTGTAAAGCCGATCGAGGCAGAACTCTCGAAGCTGTTTTGCAACGCCTACCGTTATCTGAATTTTGCCGTGGCGAACCAGTTCTATCTGATCGCGCAGCAATACGAGGCCGACTTCCATGAGGTCTATCGGGCGGTGCGGCACGATTACCCGCGAATGCAATCGTTCCCGCGGCCGGGCTTTGCCGCCGGTCCGTGTTTGGTGAAAGACACGATTCAGCTGGGCGCTTTCCACCAGGGAAGTTTCCCGCTGGGGCAAGCCGCGCTGTCGATCAACGAAGGGTTGCCGTGGCTGATCGTGCAGCAAATGAAAGAGGCTCATCCGCTCCGCAAGATGACCGTGGGCGTGTTGGGCATGGCCTTTAAGCCGAACTGCGACGACCCGCGCGACTCGCTGTCGTACAAGCTTCGTCGGGTGCTGCAATTGCAAGCCCGTCGTGTGCTGTGTACCGATCCGTATGTTCCCGACGCGTCGCTGGAGCCGCTCGAGAAAGTGTTGGCCGAGGCCGATATCATCATCGTGGCGACGCCGCACGATTGCTACAGGAATTTGAAGTGCCGCCAACCGGTGTTCGACATGAGTCGCACGGTGTCGAGCAATGGCGATTGGCAAGCGGTGCTCAACGGCTATGGCGAACATCACGGTTCGCTCGATGGCTTCTACCGCGTCGACGCCGCCAATGGCAATAGCAGCGTCAGTGGTCACTCGAACGGTCATGCCCACGGACACAAGGTGCAAGTCTCGTCGGAACTGATCGACTACGTCATATAGCAAATTCGAAATTCGAATCTCGAAATTCGAAACAAGCACGAAATTCCAAATTCACAACCACGGCAGTCGTTCATGCTATGTTTGTACATTTGAATTTGTTTCGGATTGGGGACTTCGAATTTAACCACTAATGATGTCTGATTTAAACTACAAGGTTCTGGTGCTTGGTCTCGACGGCGCTACGTTTGATCTGATGTTGCCGTGGATCGACGAAGGACATTTGCCCAATCTGGGCCGGCTGGTGCGCGAAGGCGCGTGGGGCCGGCTGGAATCGACCATCCCCCCGCACACACCCTGCGCCTGGTCGAGCTTTATGACCGGTAAGAACCCCGGCAAGCACGGCTTGTTCGAGTTCTCGGAGCCGGTGCCGGGCAGCTATCTCTTTCGGTTCACCAACGCCGCCACGCGCAAGGCAGAAAGCCTGTGGTCGATCTTGAGCCGTGCTGGCAAACGCGTCGGCGTCGTCAATGTGCCAATGACTTATCCGCCGGAGAAAGTCAACGGCTACCTGGTCTCGGGTCTCGACACGCCACACGAGTTCAGCCAGTTCACAAGTCCGACCGACCTGCGGCAAGAACTGCAACAGAAATCGCTGCCCTATCAGATTGACTTGCAGCACATGGGCAACATGCGGAGCGACACGAAGCGCGACGCCGCGCTCGACCAACTGCGGCAGATGGAAACGCATCGCACGCGGGCCTTCGAGTATCTGAGCAAGCAGTACCCGGCCGATTTCCGGATGATCGTGTACACGGCGACCGATCGCGTGCAGCACCATTTTTGGCACTACATGGATCCCAGGCACGATCATTACGATGCCACTGGCGCCCCGCGGTATCAGCACGCCATTCGCGATGTTTACAAACACCTCGACGGACTGGTCGGTCAGTTGCTGGACGAGATCGACGAGAACACAATCGTGATGGTGATGTCGGACCACGGTTTTGGCCCGACCACGAACGTCCGCCTGCAATTGAACCGGGCACTTGCCGAGTCCAAGTTGCTGAGCTTTACTAAGGAAGGCGGCTTGCGGCGGTTGGTGCGTGGCGTGGCCTCGTTCGCCGACCGCGTGTTGCGGTCGACTCTGCCTTCCGGCGCTAAGAAGCTGATCGCCGGACTCTTTCCCAAAATGCGGGCCGGGTTCGAAAGTCTGGACGAAGCCAAGCTCGACTGGCAGCACACCAAGTCCTACACGAACGAAGCGTTTCGCACGTGTCCGGGCATCTGGGTGAACAAAGCGCCCGATCGTCCCGAGGGCACGGTGTGGGGCGATGCCGCTGCCGAAGAAACCATCAAAGCCACGCAGCAATCGCTGCAATCGCTGGTCGATCCGCAAACCGGTCGTCCGGTCGTCAGCCACGTGTATCGAACCGACGAGATCTATCACGGCCCGCACACCAGCAAGGCGCCGGCGCTATTGCCGTCGTGGTGGGAAGACGGCTTCGTGCTCGAACAGAGCGAGCCGGGCAGCAAGACGGCGGTCCGTCGCTCGAAGGAACCGATTGAAGGCGGCGTCGAGTTCACCGGCGGCCACCGTTTGGACGGCGTGTTCATCATGGCCGGCGGCCCTGTCAAACGGGGCGTGGAGCTTAAAGGTTGCCACATCACCGATGTCGCACCGACCGTGTTGTACTTGATGGGCCAACCGATTCCCGCCGACATGGACGGCAAAGTCCTTTCCGCAGGCATCGAGCAGTCCTTTGTCGTAGAACACAAGCCGATGACCGATGGCCCCGAGCAGCGCCAAGAAGACGATGCCGGCTCCAGCGATTTCTCAGACGAGGAATCGGGCCTCATCGCCGAGCGTTTGAAAGCGTTGGGCTACATTTAGCGATTGTACGGAGACGACAGGACCGAAACTTTGCCAAATTGCCGGCCGTGGATCGCCAATTTCGCCGTCCCCGAATCATGCTAAAAACTGTTCGCGTCACCGCGATCGACACTACAAAATTCAAGTTAGGCCAGCACCATTACGTCTGTAAGGATGGTTGATATGTCGAAAGTGTTTATTGTCGGCTGGGACGGAGCAACGTTCGATCTCATCAAGCCGTGGGTTGCTCAGGGCAAACTGCCCAACATCAAGCGAATTATGGAAACCGGCGCGCACGGATTGCTGCGCTCCACCGTGCCGCCGTGGACCTTTCCGGCCTGGAGCAGCTTCATGACCGGAGTGAACCCGGGCAAGCACGGCATCTTCGATTTCACCAAGCGCCGCCCCGGCAAGTACGAATTGGAATTCGTCAACGGCGGACAACGCAAAGCGCC
>SXHT01000144.1 GCA_005773095.1 Planctomycetaceae bacterium | reverse complement strand
GCGCCTCGTCGCAAACGATGAGGTTAAATGCGGGCGCACCGTGTCTCGTCTGCGCTTCGTGGATGGTGGCGATGCTGTGGTAAGTTGAAAACACCACCGTTAGCGGGCGTGCTTGCTGTGGCGCGGTCAGCCCGGCCAGTTGTTTAGCGAGCTTGCGGGCATCCGTCGTCGCGGGAAAAGGCAGATCATGGATGCGGATGTCTTCTGTGTCCTCGGTGTACTTGCCGACCGCCGTATCCGAACACACGGCCAGCGCGTGCATGGGCAAGCTCGACTCGGCTGTCCACTCTTTGAGCGATTGCGACAGCAGCGCAATCGAGGGCACCAAAAAGAGAATACAGCCATCCGATGCTTGCTTGCGGGGGGCAGCGTATGCCTCGGCGATCTTCAGCGCGGTAAAGGTCTTGCCCGTGCCGCAAGCCATGATGAGCTTGCCGCGCTCGGCTCCTTGCAAGCCTGCCAGCACATCCTTGATGGCTTCCTTTTGATGCTCGCGTGGTTGCTTCTTTTCGCGCAGCTTCATCTTGTCGGGGCGCGACAAGCTGAACTGGCTCCAATCGACTGCGCTGTCGCCCAGGTCTTGCAGGCGGACACGAGTGCAGGGCACGCGCTCGTCGTCTAGCAGGGGTTCGGCGTTCTTTGACCAGTTGTCCGTGGTGGTGACGACGATGCGGCTGGTGAAGGGGGCTTTAGCCGAACTGGCGAAGAAGCTGTCCAGGTCGGCTTTCTGAATTGTGCTGGTGGGGTCGTAGAACTTGCACTGGATGGCGCACAGTCCGCCCCCGATCCGTTCCTCTGCCACAATGTCGATACCCGTGTCGGGCTTGTTGCCCCGGCCCGGCCATTCGCTCCAGAGCCAGATTTGGCTGAAACGATCTTTGTAGTATGGCTCGGTGACCAGATAGCTGGAGAACAGGCGCTCGAACTTGTCGCCCATGTCGCGCTTACTGCGCGCAGCCTCGCGGAACTCAGCGAGGATGTCTTGAATGGTGGACATGTCCCGAATCGCCCCGACCTGACCCTGCGTGTAATCTCAAGCATATCGTCGTGCGGTCAACTCGGCGTCGTAGGCTTCGCTGCCGTCTTGGCGCGGGCTTCGCGCGTCATCTGCGCGAGCGTCCGTTGTGCGTGACGCCCATGCGCTGACTTGAGATTTCGACCAACCATTCGCCGTGCGGTCCGGCGGTACCCGCATTCCAATAAAATTCTCCCCCTCAGAGTCCTCTGTAAACCTCTGTAAAAACAGAGGGGGGTTAGTTCGGTGATCCCGAGTCCGATCAAGCACTTAGGTATTTTAATAATGGCCGAAATGCCGAGGGGTATGCTCGGCAATGCCCGTTCGGATCAACGGGTTAGCTTTTCAAAAGAGGGGACCGACGCGCGCCAACGCGTTCGGGCAATTTGGTAATTCGCGGTTTTGGCGCGCCATTTCGAAAAACAATCAAAGGAAATCAAAGCGTTCGCATTACACAGCAATGGGGGCGTCCGACGCTAATGCGGAGCTAACTTGTCGAGATGCCCCCGAGGCCACCCCTTGGATCGGACAAGTACCGGAGCTATTCCCGCCCGGTGTGTGCGGCAATTTCAAACGCACCACCGCCGCCGACAAGCAACGTCCTCGCACCGGTTGGCATGATGAACGTACGCGCTCGCGCGAGTGAGACATTGAGCCGATTGGTCGGGACGGAATGACACGCGCAAATCGCGCCGCGCCAAATTTTTGGCAACGTCCTTTTTAGTCTCACCTAGTGCGAATGTGAGGTTATTAGGTGATCCATGACGACTGGTGAGTCCGGGGTGACGGCATAGCTTCGCCTGCGGTGGCGAAGCCTGCCCTTCCATGACGACCGGAGCCGCCGAGGCTTAGGACATAGCCGGGCTGACGCGACCAACGTGCGAGACGTTGGGGAGGCCGGGGTCATGCGGTCGGCCTTTACGCGCCCTTCAATGACGCAGGGCAGTTGCGATTCATCCGCCCGATGGATAAACCGCGCCCTCGCGGGTCGCCGCTTGGCGTTGCCCGCTCCTGCGAGTCAGGAGGACGGCGGCGTCAGGCGGTCAAACCAAGGCGCTGCCGTCCACTCTCGCTTTGCCGATGCCGTTCGGCGATTAGTCCCCCAGGTCATGTTCCCCAGGTTCGGCCCGTGGCGCACAAAGCGGGACGGGCAGGCTATGAACGCCACGCCACACCACAGACCGGCGAGCAGTCGCCGGTTATTCGCCAGTGCGAGACTCTGGGGCCGCTTGCTGGAGCATCCGCTCCATTGCACTCGTCGGCACCCGTAGGAGCCTGCCAATTCGGATTGTCGGGATTTCGCCGCGCCCGGCGGCTGCGTAGGCGGCATTGCGGGAAAGGCCAAAGTATCGCTTTCCGGCTTCCGGGACGGTGATCGTCAACTCGATGGGTTCGGCCATTGGTGGCCCTCCAGCTCAGGACCGGAGTACCCGGGACGCGCTCTCCAGTGGGGTCAATCTTGACCCCAAATATAGCGGTTATACCCAGGTTTCACAATGGGGTCACTTGTGACCCCATGCTGTTTCAGCTAGTCTATCCACAGTTAGTTTTGTTGCCGGGGGCGTCGTTCCAATGCCGCGTAAACCGACCGATACGGTTCAGTTGAAGCTTCGTTTTTCAGAAAAGTTACGCGCTCGGATCGAGGCTGCGGCGAACAAGGATGGGCGCTCCATGAACGGGGAAATCATCCACCGGCTGGAGCAATCTTTTTCACGCGATGAACGCGCCAAGCTGATCCGGGAAACGGCGGATGCGACGGCCAGCGCTGTCGTGCTGGCGCAAGTGGAGCCGTACTCGGGACCCGACCTTTTTGAGGTGCCGGACGAAAACCCGAAGCCGAACGACGCCACCAAGCCAAAGGCACGGAAAGGGACGAAACCATGAAAGGCCACGTTTGCGAGAAGCCGTGGCACAGCGGCAATTGGTACGCGGTTCTCGACGTGCGCGATCCCGCCACCGGCAAGCGGAAACGCAAATGGCATTCGCTCGACGCCAAGGGGAAGCGGGAAGCGCAGATTGAATGCGCCAATCTCATCACTGCGATGAACGGTGGCACCTACCTAGAGCCGGACAAGACGACGCTTGCGACGTACCTGGAGCGGTGGCTGGAGCACATCAAGGCGAACGTCGCCGCGCTCACATTCGAGCGGTATTGCGATCTTGTGCGCAAGAACATCGTGCCGCTGCTCGGAAGCGCGATCCTTTCGAAGCTGCAAATGGTTCAAGTGTCGGCAGCGTATGCCAAAGCCACCAAATCCGGCCGCAGGGACGGGAAGGGCGGGCTATCTCCCCGCACCGTGCACCACATGCACCGGGTTTTGAAGCAGGCATTGTCTCAAGCGGTGCGGTGGAACCTGATCGTTCGCAACCCGGCTGATATTCCCAAGAAAGACCGGCCGAAAATCGAGAAGAAGGCCGTCGCCACCATCGACGCCACCACCACCATGCAGGCTATCGAAGCCGCGCGGCGGTCCCGCTTGTTGGTGCCTATGCTGCTTGGCTCAATGGGAGGGCTGCGCCGTGGCGAGATATGCGCGCTGCGCTGGAAATCGCTCGACCTTGACCGTGCCCAGGTCGCGGTGATCGCCAGCATCGAGCAAACAAAGACAGGATGCCGCGAGAAGGAAACCAAAGGCAGCAAATGCCGCACGATTGCCTTGCCGTCGTTGCTGGTTGAGGAATTGAAGGCATGGCGAGTCGAGCAGGCCCAGGAGCTGCTACGGCTCGGCATCCGGCCCGATGGCGAGACGCGCGTTGTGACGCAACCGGACGGCTCATCGCTCCAGCCGCGAAGCGTGACGCACGCCATTGCGACCTTCATGAAGG
>SXHT01000143.1 GCA_005773095.1 Planctomycetaceae bacterium | reverse complement strand
GCCGTGCGGCGCGCGCCCGACGCCGTCCGCCAGGTGCCGGGCGTGATCGTGCCCTTTCCCGGTGGTTGTGCCCGAAGCGGCAGCAAGGTGGGATCGATCTACAAGACGCTCAAGGCGAGCACGTCCGATGCTTATTGCCCCACATTGCGAGGCCGCACCCAGACGAAGCTCGTCGAGGGGGCCAACTTTGCTTACGAAATTGTGATCGACGGAGCCAGCGAAGACCGCGTTGGCGAGGCAATGGCCGCCGGCTTGCGGGCAGCCGCCGGGAACGGCATTCTGGCCATCACCGCCGGCAACTACGGCGGAAAGCTGGGAAAATTCCACTTTCATCTGCGGAAGCTGCTGGAGTAATCCTGTCCTCCCGGCACCCTGGGAGCGTCCAATGGCTACTTTGCGTTGCAGCGCTAACTCCACCCAGGCCGATCCGCAGCAGGCTGCGCGCCCCCCAAGATCGGTTCTTCCCGCATGACAATCGCTCGGCCTGCGGCAATCCTGGCCGATGAATCGAACTTCTAGCCGGTCCAGGCAGACTCTGTTATCGTAATACGAAACGCAATGCCCGAAAGGAGTTCCGCCATGTCGGCGATCGCCGTACCCCAGAAAATCCGCCGGGAAGAATTGCCCCCCGGCGACTGTCTTTGCAACCACTGCACGGCGAAGTGCTGCCAATATTTCGCACTCGGGTTGGACAAGCCGACCGACCACAAGGACTGGGAGTACATTCGCTGGTTTCTGCTGCACGACGCGGCCAGCACGTTCATGGAAGACGGTTCGTGGTATTTGCTGGTACAGACTTGCTGCCAGCACTTGCGGCCGGATAATCGCTGCGGAATCTATGAAACCCGACCGACCATTTGCCGCGAATACTCCACGGACGGCTGCGAGTATGAGGACGAATATCTCTACGAGCGCTACCTGGAGACGGCCGAGCAGGTTGTCGAGTACATGGAGGTCGTGCTTCCGCGGAAGAAGAAAGCGAGTATTCGCGGACCCAGGCCGAAGCTGTTACCCGTGATTGGATGAGTGATGAATGATCGAACCTCGCACCCTTAAGGGCTTCCGCGATTACCTGCCGGCGGCGATGATTCCCCGAGAGCGGCTGATCGACACCGCGCGGCGCGTCTATCGCTCGTACGGGTTCAGCCCGATTGACACACCCGCGCTTGAATACCTGGAAATTCTCACTGGCAAGGGGAGCACGGAGACGGATAAGCAGCTCTATAAATTTGAGGACCACGGCGGCCGACAAGTTGGCTTGCGATTTGATTTGACGGTGCCGCTGGCGCGTTTCGCGGCGCAGCATATTGGTGAACTGGGTACACCCTTCAAGCGCTATCAGATTGCCACCGTGTGGCGCGGCGAGAACACCCAGCGCGGCCGTTACCGCGAGTTCATGCAATGCGATTTCGACACCATCGGCACGCTGGCGCTCACGGCCGACATCGAGACGACCTTGGTCATTCACGACCTGTTTCGCGCACTCGGCGTCGAGGCCTTTACGATTCACGTCAACAACCGCCTCGTGCTGACCGGTCTGCTGGAACGATGGGGCCTGGCCGACAAGACCACGACGATCCTGCGGGCACTCGATAAACTGGAAAAGATCGGCCGCGAGCAGGTGGCGACTGAGATGGTCGAAGCGGCGGGCGCCACTGTGGATCAGGCCCGTGCTGTGCTGCGCTTGGCCGACATCCAAGGGGCCAATGACGCGATTCTTTCGCAACTCGACTCCTTGGTGGCCGGCAGCCCCAAATCTCAGGAGGGGGTCTCTCAATTGCGCGACTTGACCACCGCGGTGATCGCAGCGGGTCTTGATCCGGCGCGCGTGAAAATCGCGCCCTCGATCGCGCGCGGACTGGATTATTACACGGGTTTGGTGTTCGAGACCTTTCTCGACCAACTGCCGGGCATCGGCAGCGTGTGCAGCGGCGGCAGATACGATAATCTGGCGGGACTCTACACGAAGCAGCTGTTGCCTGGGATTGGGGCGTCGCTGGGACTTGATCGGTTGTTGGCGGCATTTGAAGAGCTTGGCGTAAGCGATAAAGTTGGGGCGTCGGCCGAGGTATTCCTGCCGTTCTTTGATGCGACACGATTGCACTGCTACCTGCGAATCGCCGCCCAATTGCGCGCCGCCGGCCTGGGAGTCGAGTTCTACCCGGAACCCAGGAAAATCGGCGATCAGCTTAAATATGCCGACCGCCGGGGTTTCCGCGTGGCCTTGGTGGTGGGTGGGAACGAATTCGCCGCCGGCCAGGCACAGCTTAAGAACCTGGCCAACCGCACGAGCGAAATCGTGCCGCTCGACGACAATCTTGCAATCGCCGTGCGGAAGCATCTATACTAACGTTCATGGCCAAGCGAGATAATCACTACGAGCTGGCGTTCGAAGAATACCTGCGCTTGCGCAAGTATCCCTATGTGGCCGTTGATGAAAAGCGGCGCAGCCTCGTCGGCGCAAGTTCGCTCAAGAGTCTTGACTTCATCATCTCGCCGGTGCTCGGCGGTTCCTGGTTGGTGGACGTAAAAGGCCGGCACTTTCCGGCCGGAAAAACCGGCAAGCAATATTGGAAAAACTGGTCCACGCGTGACGACTTGCGCAGTTTATGGCGATGGGAACGCCTGTTCGGCGAACGGTTTGCCGGCCTGTTCGTCTTTGCTTACCAGGTGATCGGCGATCGAGCCCCGCTCCCCGCCGAACAATTGTTCGAGTTTCGTGACGCGCTCTATGGCTTTATCGGGATTCGAGTCACCGACTATGCCCGCCATTGCCGGCCGCTCTCAGCAGCCTGGAATACGATCATGGTACCCTCATCGGAGTTTCGGCAGCTCGCGGCGCCGGTCGATTGGTTTTTCGATCAAAGCGTCGACCTGTTCCCTGCCGACGAGTCGTCCCCCTCCTGGTTTGGAGACGAAAACTTCAGCCGGCAGGAGGCCGAATTGGCTGAAAAAGTGCGATCCAACTTGTTGCCCACCACCGCCTGATGCGAACAAAAAACGGCCTGGGCGGCTCAATTCGCCAGAATTCAGCATTCTCACGGCCGATCAGTGTTTTACATTCGGCAACCTGGTAGGGCCGGCTTTGCCGGCCGTGGACGGGAAAGTCACGCGAATCCGGCCGGCGCAGCCGGCCCTACCGCGGATAACTGATTGGCCCTGCATTCCCGGAACTCTGGCGAGTTCGCCCGCGGCTCGGGTACAATAGTTGTTTCATCGTAATTCTGGGAGGAATCATCATGCGGACCGCCCGATCCACCATTGGTCGCTGGCTTCTGCTTCCCTTGATCGCCCTGGTGTTGGTGGCGTCGTCGCCGTCGCTGGCATTAGCGCAACGCAAAGGACTCAACGACAAACTCTTGGAAGAAGACACCAGCAAAAGCTACGCTCTGCCTTATGCGCTGGTCGTACTTGGAGTGGCGCTGGGGGTTATGATCATCGAGAGGCCGAGCACCCGTGCCGACGAACCCAAACGCCGCACGGAAGAAAATGAGAACGAGAACGAGTGACCCCACGGCCACTCTCATCCCATCGCCCCGACGTTCCTCATGACCTCACGTCCTCAAGACGGCGCCATCCACGGCGTCACGTACGCCTGAAATAGAGTCACCAAACCGACCATCGCGGCGAGGACCACGCTGTGCCAGAAGACGAATCGAAGTATCTGGCCTTCTCCTCCGTGCTGCCCCGTC
>SXHT01000142.1 GCA_005773095.1 Planctomycetaceae bacterium | reverse complement strand
CGTCGTCATGCCCACGATTAAACGAATCCTCGTCACCGGCGGAGCGGGCTTTCTTGGCTCGTATCTCTGCGAGCGTCTGCTCGCCGAGGGGCATGACGTAATCTGTCTGGACAATTTCTTCACCAGCCAGAAGGCCAACATCGCGCACCTGCTCTCGGAGCAGAATTTTGAGTTCGTCCGTCACGACATCACGCAGCCCGTCTGGCTTGAGGTGGATGAGATCTACAACCTCGCCTGTCCCGCGGCGCCGGGCCACTATCAGTACAATCCCATCAAGACGGTTAAGACGTCGGTGCTGGGCGCGATCAACGTGTTGGGCATGGCCAAGCGCTGCCACGCCAAGGTGCTGCAGGCTTCCACGAGCGAAGTTTACGGCGACCCCGAAGTGCATCCTCAGCCCGAGTCGTACCGGGGGGCGGTAAACCAGCTTGGCCCCCGCGCCTGTTACGACGAAGGCAAGCGCGTCGCCGAGACCCTGTTCATGGATTACTACCGGATGAACAAGGTCAACATTCGCATTGTGAGGATCTTCAACACCTACGGGCCGCGCATGCATCCCTTCGACGGCCGCGTGGTCTCAAACTTCATTCGCCAGGCGCTGGCCGGCGAAGACATCACGATTTTTGGCGATGGCGAACAGACGCGTTCGTTCTGCTACCGCGACGACCTGATCGAAGGCATGATTCGCATGATGAATGGGCCGGATGAATTCATCGGCCCGGTGAACATCGGCAACCCGGACGAATTCACCATCCGCGAGTTGGCGGAGCTGGTGATTGAGATCACGGGGGCAAAGTCGAAGCTCCAACATTTGCCACTGCCGGCAGACGACCCGACGCGGCGGAAACCCGACATTACGCTGGCCAAAGAGCGCTTGCATTGGCGCCCGACCGTGCCGCTGCGTGAAGGGCTGGAAAAGACCTTGGCCTGGTTCCGAACCATCGAAATCGAGCACTTCCGGCCGCCGACGCCGAACTATATCTGAGGCGTGTTTATTCCGACCGCCACGGGCGAGTCAGCCGATGGGACGATGGATTGCGTTCCGTCCTGCCGTCCCTACTTCCCACCGTCTGCCGGGACGCTATATTGATGTTCCGTACGCCGCTGCAGCGGTACGAACGATGGCGCGCGGAAACGTCGGCCGCGAGCCCTTCTCTAACCGGAGCATTGCCATGGCCTACGAAATCAAGGAACTCGGAGTCGGCGGTCTTCTGGACCAGGCGATTCGCATCGTAAAGGACCAGTTTGGTTTGCTGTTCGGCATTGTGGCAGTGCTTTTTCTGCCGTTCTCGCTGCTGGCAAGCTTTGTCGAGTTGGCGATGACGCCAACGATTCCCGACGATCCCACGAAGATCAACTTAGCAGAAGTGATGCAAGCGGCCCAGCAAGCGCAGCTCTACTCCGCTCCCTTCTACCTCCTCAACGCGTTGATTATCAGCCCGCTGACGAACGCGGCGATTGTGTTCGCGACTGCCAATCTGTATTTGGGGCGCTCCGCCTCGATCGGCGAGTCGTTCTCACGAGCCGTGAAGCTGATCATTCCCCTATTGATCACCAATATTCTGGTGGGTCTGGCGGTTTTCGGGGGGCTGATATTGCTGATCATTCCGGGGATCATCTTTGCCTTTTGGTTCGCGCTTTCAAATCACGTGGTGATCCTGGAAGACATTTCCGGGCCAAAGGCGCTTGGCCGCAGTCGCCAGTTGATGAAGGGGAATATCGGGACGCTCATCGTGCTCGGGTTACTGGTGGGGTTGATTCAGTTGGCGCTGATCTTTGGGCTTGGCATGTTCCTGCCCGGCGTGTTGCGGGTAATCGCGGTGGACGTCGTGATCGCGATCCTCGTGGTGTTTCTCACGGCGGCCTACGTGGTGTTCTACTTTTCTTGCCGCTGCAAGGCCGAAAACTTTGACCTGAACATGCTGGCCGACGCCGTGGCGGACGGCGAGAGCGCGGACAGCCCAAGCCGATAGCCAGGTGCATGGCTGAGTTGTCAATAAACCAGGCGCTGCCGCCGCCAGACGCGATCCGCCAGACCGTGCGCGAGGTGGTGGCGCGGCCGGAGTTTCAGGTCGAATCGCCCTCGACATTGCCGTTCGATCTGCTGCGTTTTATCAGCCGCATTCTGCAAGCGATTTTCGGGCCATTGCAGCGGTTCGCGGAACGTGTATTCGACTTTTCGCCGCTCTTGGGCTGGCTGATGGTGGTCGGCATGGTGCTGATCGTCGTGGCGCTCATGACGCACATCGTGTACACGTTCCGCGTGGCGCTTGCACGGCGGGTAGAAACGATCTCCGGACTGAGCAAGTCGCGCCGCACGATGGATCCCGCCAGACTGGAAGCCGATGCCGAAACGGCTGCGGCGCGGGGCGATTTTATTGGCGCCGTGCGCTTGGTGTTTCGCAGTTGCCTGGTGCGCCTGGAAGCGGCGGAAGACCGCGCGCTGCGGCTTGGGCTGACCAACCGCGAGCTTTTGCGCCGCTACCAGAGCGCGCCGCTGGCGGAGGCGCTGCGGATCTTCGTGGATACGATCGACGCCAAATGGTACGGCCACGCCCTGTGCGATGCCGGCGACTACGAAGCCTGCTTGCAAGCCCAGCGCGTGGTGCATCGGCACGTTGGGGAAATCGCGGCAAGCAAATGCGAAACACGAAAGCCGAAAACCGAAACAAAATCGAGGTAACCGTTCACGGGACAGACAGGAGAGGGGGACAGGCACATTTTCCCGGGAACCACGTTGGGCAACCTCCTGACCGAACGATGCGCCTCTCGCGAATTCGCCGGGAAAATGAGCCAGTCCCCGGCCCGTGAACGGTTACAAGTCGAGATTCCAATGACCAAAAACTTTGGTTCCGATTTCCGTGTATTGAATTTGGGTCCGATTTCGAAGTTTGTATTTTGAATACCAGTCGATGCTCTCCGCCCGCAACGTTATCTTCGCCGTGATCGTCGTGGCCTGCCTGTCGGTGGTCGGCTCGATCTTGTCGCTGGCCATGTCCCCGGACAGCGGCGGCATGGCGCCCGACAGCTACGGCACCCGCGCATCTGGACAGAAGGCGGTGTACGACACGCTGCGCGAGTTGAAACTTCCCGTCGCGCGATCGCTGGGTCCACCTCTGGCGAATTGGCAGGGGCCGACAACGCTCGTGCTTTGGGAACCGCAGCCAAGTCTGGTTTCGCTTGAGCCAACGCATCTGCACCGAGTGCGCGCGTGGGTGGAATCAGGCGGGCGCGTGGTGTTGGCGCCGGCCTCCGAGGGACTCTGGTCTCGCCGGCGAACGACGTCCATGGCAACTTCAAACGAAGCGTCACCGACATCGATTTGGCAAGCGCTTGGCATGCCGGAGCTCACGACACAAACCGTGGATATCGAATCATCACGATGGTCGGATGACACGGAGCCCGAAGCCGAACCGGCACCTGAGCCAGAATCGTCGTGGGGTGGGTTCCTCAACGAAAACAAGGCGCCGATCAAGTCCTCGCCGATCGCGATTCAGGCCGACGGCGATCTCGCGGCCGTGGCCCAGGGTCTGAGCGCATTGGCTGCTCCCGAAGGCGAACTCAGGTCGTTGGTGATCGATGACGAGTTGGCTTCACGGCCGACGGGGCAAATTCTGTTCAGGCTGGCAGAAGCGGGCGAAGATCCGCCATCCACGCATATCCTGGCCGCAAATTTTCCGCTGGGAAAAGGACAAGTCACCGTGGTGGCGGATCCGCGCCTGCTGGAAAACCGCTGGCTTGCACGCGGCGACAACGGGCTTTTGGCCGTGCGGCTCATTGCCGACGGGAATCGCCACATCGTGTGGGACGAGTTCTATCACGGCCTGACGCTTCGCGGAAATCCCTTCGCGCTGTTGAGCAACAAAGTTTACGCGGCCATCGCCGGCGTGGGAATTCTGTGTTTGGCGATTTGGACTTGGCGCAAGGCGATCTGGCTGGGGCCGGCGGGTCCGTCGCGACCCCCTAGCCGCCGAGCGCTTAGCGAGTATGTTGACGCGATGGCAGGATTGTTCGCCCACGCGCAAGGCGGCCGGGCCTTTGTGCTTGCCGAAGTCCGAGAGGGCGTGCTTTGGGCCTTGCGACGGCGGCTGAATATGTCCCACGGCCAAGGGCAACTGCCGCTCGTGGCGGCGGCGTTGGCCCGCAAAGATCCCGCCGCAGCCCGTAACCTGGCAGTGTCGATGGCCGCGCTCGACCGTGCCATCGCCAGTCCGTCCGCCCGCGTCGATGCTTCCACGATCAACATCCTCAAGCAGGTGACCGATTGTCTCTCAACAAACTCTACCAGCGAGTCCGCGACGAAGTTGCCAAAGTGATTTTCGGACAGGAGGAATCAATTGACTTCTCCCTGGCCGCGCTACTGGCCAGTGGTCACGTGCTGCTCGAAGGTCCGCCGGGCGTGGCCAAGACGCTGCTTGTGCGGTCGATCGCCGCCACGCTGGCGATGGAGTTCCGTCGCGTGCAGATGACGCCCGACTTGCTGCCCGGCGATATCACGGGCTCGGCCATCTATCGCGAGGACCAGCACAAATTTGAATTCCGCCGCGGGCCAATCTTCAGCAACTTTCTGTTGGCCGATGAGGTGAACCGCGCCTCGGCCCGCACGCAGTCGGCCATGCTGGAAGCGATGCAAGAACTAAGCGTCACCAGCGACGGCGTCTCGCATCCGCTGCCCGATCCGTTCATT